>JAUSOK010000152.1 GCA_030656035.1 Syntrophales bacterium | reverse complement strand
CGGGTCGCCGTCTTCCAGGCCGTCGGCTGCAGCGAGAAGAGCGCCAGCACGGCCACGACTGTCAGAAACATGGCGATGACCACCTCTATAAGGGTGAATCCCCGGTTATTGCATGGCAAACTGGACATGGGTCCTTCCTGTAACAGTGGTTTTGATGGTCGCCGTCGAAGGCGGATTTTTGCTGTTTGTCAGAATCACGCTGCCGGCTAAAATTGTACCACGCGGATAAAATCTAAGTTCTTGTCCAAAAATTCCAAAATTTGCACTATTAATAGACAGGCCTGAGCCTGTTCCATGCGTTGTCGGGGTTTTGGTCTGTAATGTGGTATAGGGTGCCCCTGCAGCGGTCCCCTGTTCGATGATATAATTGTTTGAAGACGTGCTGAAAGTGATACGATACTGGATTCCTTCGGTTACGGCCCGCTGTTTCAGTGAGGATATATCGGTGGCGATGTCTCTGGCCGCCGTTCTCAAATTGGCGTTGTCCCGGAAGCCCTGCCAGGCAAATACGACAACCGTGCTCAGGATGCCGATCAAAGCGATGACAATTATCAGTTCTATGAGGGAAAATCCTCTTGCTGTTCTCACTTGTTCTCAGACACCTTCATGATTTCTTTTATGCAGCCCGGCAAACGGACTCCTGCCCTTGACGGGAATGATCAATCGTTTTCATCGCAACTCTATCGCTTGGTTGCATAATAAGGGAAAGATAGGGGAATTGTCAACAGGAATCAGCGGGATAAAGTGTGACGTCCTTCACACTCAACAGGAGATACCCGTCACATCGGACCGCTGATGAAAACCTCAGGAAAAAAGAGGCCGTACACATAGGCGCCGAAGTAGAGATAGGCGACGGCCCCGAGGGAAAGGAACGGGCCGAAAGGAACGGCATATTTCATGTCCTGACCCCTGACGATCATGACGGTGATGCCCACCGCCGCTCCCGCAAGGGAACTCACCAGCAGGACAAACAGCAGGGATTGCCAGCCTAAAAAGGCTCCGATCATGGCCAGGAGCTTGATGTCCCCGCCGCCCATCCCTTCGCGCTTCGTGATGAGCTCATAGACAAAGGCTACGCCGTACAGAACGCCCCCGCCGATGAGAAAACCCAGAAAAGCGTCAAGAAAGCGAAGCTTCATGACGAATACCGCCGCCAGAAAAAAGAGAGGGATCCCCGGCAGGGAGATGACATCGGGAATGATCTGATGATCCAGGTCGATGAAGGTGATGACAATCAGCGAACAGGTAAACAGGAAGGCGCACAGATACTGCGCGGACAGTCCGAATTTCCAGTAAACCATCAGGGACAGGATCGCCGTCAGCATCTCCACCAGGGGGTAGCGCAGGGATATGGACTCGCCGCAATTACGGCAGCGGCCCTTCAGGAACAGATAGCTGATCAGCGGAATGTTATCGTAAAAGCGGATGGCATGGCTGCAGATCGGGCAATGGGACGCGGGCAATATGATGGATTTGTCCTCCGGGAGACGATAGATGATCACGTTGAGGAAACTGCCGACCGCAGCGCCCAACGCAAAAAAGAAGATTTCGAGAAAAAGGCTCATTCCGGCGATTAACCGTCCTTCCGCTGCCAGTCATAGGGAGTGGAGTTGTCATGGGGATGCACCCGGAACTCGTCGGGTTCCTCATAGTTATAGGTTTCCGACGGGATGTTTACGACCTGCGCTTCTTCCTGGGAAATGCACTTGAAACCGTGATGCACACCAGGCGGAATATGCAGGAGAATCGGGTTGTGTTCCCCGGCAAAGAATTCGTTGATCTGACTGTGCGTGGCGGAACCTTCCCGGCCGTCGTAAAGAACGATTTTCATCATCCCCCTGACCACGGCCATGTTATCGCACTGCTTTTTGTGATAATGCCAGCCCTTCACCACACCGGGATAGGCCGTTGTCATGTAAACCTGGCCGAATCCCTTGAACATTTCGTCGTCGGCCCGCAGGATTTCCATCAGGCGGCCGCGTTCGTCGGGAATGACCCGCAACTTTTTGACCATGACGCCTTCAATCATCTGACTGTTCTCCTTTCATGATAGTCTGAGAGCTTTGTCGTATCCCCCTCAGCGGAAAAGATTTTTGAGACGCGGGCGTTGTCCATTTTTCAACGGTCTCAATCCGTTTGAATGCGGCCCTCTATAGCATATCCGGCCGCCGCACAATAGAAAAAGTTGACGGGGAGGGGAAAACGGACTTTTTTCACGGCCGTCGGCTTTGCATTTTCCGGGCGGATGATATATGAAACGGCCATGACGGATGAATACTACATGAAGCGGGCGCTGCAACTGGCCCGGCGCGGGGAACGTTGGGTCAGCCCCAACCCCATGGTCGGCGCCGTGATTGTCAAACACAACCGGATCATCGGCGAAGGCTATCATCGGCGCTTCGGGGGCGACCATGCCGAAATCAACGCCTTGCGCAGCGCGTCCGAATCCGTCGAGGGCTCTACGGTTTACATCACACTTGAGCCCTGCTGCCACCACGGCAAGACGCCGCCCTGTATCGAAAGCCTGATTGCCGGCAAACCCGCCCGGGTCGTGATCGGCATGTCCGACCCCAACCCGCTGGTCTGCGGCGGAGGCATTGAACGCCTCGGCAAGTCCGGCATTCCCACAACCGTTGGCGTCCTCGAAGCACGGTGCCGGCGCCTCAATGAGCGGTTTATCCGCTTCATGCAGACGCGCATTCCCTTTGTGACCCTGAAGTTCGCCCAGACCCTCGACGGCCGGATCGCCACTGCCGCTGGCCATTCCCGTTGGATCAGTTCACCGGCGTCCCTCAAGTTCGCCCACGCCCTCAGGGCCGCTCACGACGCTATTGTCGTCGGTTCCGGCACCATTTTCAAGGATGATCCGGAACTCACGGTCAGGCTGGTGAAGGGACGCAATCCGGTCCGGATTGTTGTCGATACCCGCCTGAGCCTTTCTGCGGACGCCGCCATTTTCAAAAATCAGGACAAGGCAAAAACGATCGTTGCCACGACTGAAGCCGCCGACCGCAAAAAACGGGCAAGGCTCGATAAAATGGGCATCGAGACGATCATGGTCGAAAGCGATCCGCAGCAGCGGGTGGACCTCGGGAAACTCCTGATCGAACTGGGCAAGCGGAACATCTCGTCCCTGCTCGTGGAGGGCGGCGCCGCCATGATCACATCGGTATTGCAGCAGCGCCTCGCAGACCGGATCGTGGTGGTCGTCGCGCCGAAGATCGTGGGAACGGGAATCGAGGCCGTCGGCAATCTGGGTATCCGGGTCATGGATGACGCCCTGAAAATATCCGTCCGGCGGGTGATCCGCAAGGGCGGCGACATTATCCTCGATGGGCAGATACAAAAAAAGCCCGGAAATTCTTGAAGAACTTCCGGGCTCTGAATCCGCTTCTCTTTTTTATTTTACTTCTTCAAAGTCCGCGTCCACCACATCGTCGTCTTTCTTGCCCGCTCCCGCCTGCGCGTCGGCGCCTGCGCCCGCTCCGGCCTGCGGCCCCGGACCGCCCTCCGCCGTGGACTTCGCATACATGGCCTCGGCCAGTTTATGCGAGGCATTCGTCAGGTCTTCCTGGGCCTTCTTGATGGCGTCGACATCCTCTCCCTCGATCGCCTTCTTGACCCCGGCGATGGCATCCTCGATCTTGGCCTTTTCCGAGGCGTCGATCTTGTCGCCGAATTCCTTGATGTTCTTTTCCACGCTGTAGGCCATGGCGTCGGCCTGATTGCGGGCTTCGATGAGCTCCTTCTTGCGCTTGTCGTCCTCGGCATGCGATTCGGCGTCGCGCACGAGCTTCTCGATTTCCGCCTCCGAAAGCCCGCTGGAGGCCGTGATGCGGATGCTTTGCTCCTTGCCGGTCCCGAGGTCCTTGGCCGACACATGCACGATGCCGTTGGCGTCGATGTCAAATGTCACCTCGATCTGGGGCATGCCGCGTGGCGCCGGCGGAATGCCGACGAGTTCAAAACGGCCCAGCGTCCGGTTATCGGGCGCCATGGAACGTTCGCCCTGCAGGACATGAATGCTGACCGCCGGCTGATTGTCCGCCGCCGTCGAAAAGGTCTGGCTTTTCTTCGTGGGGATGGTCGTGTTCTTTTCGATCAGCTTGGTCATCACCCCGCCGAGCGTTTCGATCCCCAGGGACAGGGGGGTCACATCCAGCAGCAGGACGTCCTTCACATCGCCCGTCAGAACGCCGCCCTGAATGGCGGCCCCGATGGCCACAACTTCATCCGGATTTACCCCTTTGTGGGGGTCTTTTCCGAAGATTTCCTTCACTTTCTGCTGGACCCGGGGCATCCGCGTCATCCCGCCGACGAGAATGACCTCGTCGATCTGCGCCGGCGTCAGACCGGCGTCCCGCAGCGCCGTCCGGCAGGGCCCCTCAACCTTGTCGATCAGATCCTCCACCAGCGCTTCCAGCTTGGCCCGATTCAGCTTGATATTCATATGTTTCGGGCCGCTCGCATCGGCCGTGATAAAGGGCAGATTGATGTCCGTCTCCATGGACGTGGAGAGTTCCATCTTGGCCTTTTCCGCCGCTTCCTTCAAGCGCTGGAGGGCCATTTTATCTCCCCGGATGTCGATGCCCTGGTCCTTTTTGAACTCCGTGGCAAGATAATCGATCAGGCGCTGGTCGAAGTCTTCGCCGCCCAGATGCGTGTCGCCGTTGGTCGATTTGACCTCAAAAACACCGTCGCCCAGCTCCAGGATGGAGATATCGAATGTCCCGCCGCCCAGGTCGAAGACGGCAATCTTCTCATCCTTCTTTTTGTCCAGACCGTAGGCCAGCGCCGCTGCCGTCGGTTCATTAATGATTCTGAGCACATTCAGGCCGGCGATCTTGCCGGCGTCCTTGGTGGCCTGCCGCTGGGAGTCGTTGAAGTAAGCCGGAACGGTCACGACCGCATCGGCAATCTTCTCACCCAGATAGTCCTCCGCCGTCTGCTTCATTTTGACGAGAATCATGGACGAAATTTCCGCGGGGCTGAAGTTCTTTCCGCGGATCGTCACCTGCGCGTCTCCATTGCCGGCTTCCGTGATCTTAAAGGGGCTGATGGTCTTGTCGTATTGAGCCTCCTTCGAGGTAAATTTTCTGCCGATCAGCCGCTTGATGGCATAGACGGTGTTTTCCGAGTTGGTAATGGCCTGGCGCTTGGCCACCTGGCCGACCGGGCGCTCGCCGCTTTCTGTAAAAGCCACCATGGAGGGCGTCGTGCGGTTTCCCTCCTGGTTGGCGATGACGACAGGATCTCGTCCCTCCATAATGGCAACGCAAGAATTTGTCGTTCCCAAATCGATCCCTATAATCTTACCCATGGTAACTATCCTCCTTCATTAATCACGAATTATTGCATTCTTTGCATAAAGAAATTCTCTATCATTGCGCGTTCTCTTTTTCCGGAAGCAGGCAAACGGACACCTTGGACGGTCTCAACAGTCTGCCGTTGAGCAGGTACCCTTTTTCAAACTCCTGAACCACCTGGTTGTGCCCGTGGTCCGGGCTTTCCACCTGTAAAACGGCCTCGTGGACGTTCGGATCAAAATCCCGGCCGGCAGCCTCGATCTGCTCGACGCCCTGCTTGCCGAGACAACCGCTGAACTGATTCTGCAGGAGCTGCAGACCCTCCTTGAACGCTTCGAAATCATTTGACTTGCCGGCGTGCGCCATCGCCCGGTCCAGACTGTCCATCAACGGAAGAATGTCTTTGATCAAATTTTCCTGCCCGAATTTCAGGGAATCGGCCCGGTCACGGGCGGCCCTTTTTTTATAATTCTCCATTTCGGCGACAGCCCGCACGTATTTGTCATAGTTCTCCGCGGCTTCTTTTTCCTTATCCTGAAGTTTTTGCGTCAGCGTCTCGATGATCATTTTATCGTCGCCTGCCCCATAACCCTCCGCATAAGTTTCCGGATATTCCCGTATATCCTGGATTGCATCTTTTTTTAATTTCTTAACCATGCAGTTACCGTGTCAATCCTTGTATTGAAGCGACCCGCTCCGCTTACCGCAAATCGGGCCTCTGAAACAGTTTCACATCCACCAGCTCGCAAATCACGTGGCTGACGGTGATATGCGCCTCCTGAATCCTCGGCGTGTTGCCCGAGGAAACATTGAGCGAGTAGTCCACCATCTTTGCAATCTCTCCCCCGTCCTTCCCGGTCAGGCCGATCGTGATCATGCCGACTTTCTTCGCCGCTTCAAAAGCCTTCACGCAATTGGGCGACGAGCCGCTGGTGCTCATCCCCCAGGCGATGTCCCCGGCCTGTCCGATAGCTCGGATCTGTTTGCTGAAAACATCGGTAAAATCATAGTCATTGCTGATGCTTGTCAGGACCGAGGTATCGGTCGTCAGGGCGATCGCGGGCAGCGGCGGCCGTTCAATGAGAAAACGGTTCATAAATTCACCGGCGATATGCTGGGCGTCAGCGGCAGATCCGCCGTTGCCGAACAGCAGGATCTTGCGGCCGGCCTTCAGCGCGGCCGTGACGGCATCCACCACCTGAGCGATCTTACCGAGGTTTTCGTTCAGAAAAATATCCTTAACCCGGTTGCTCTCATTAAATACTTTTACGATATAATCGTGCATCGTATTGCATCCACTTGATTTTTTCCCATACCCTCTTGCCAAACGTGGCTAATATATTTATCGACCCCTCCCGTGTCAAGGGCGCGGGCTTATTAATTCAAGCGGATTTCAACAGATAGGGAAAGCGATATTGACGGGTTCAGGGGATAAAGGAGAGGGTCCGGCTCCGATCTTTGAGCTCGGCCAGTTTCCCCTTGTTCCAGCCTGAAACCCGGCTGAAATACTGGGTAATTCTGGCGATACCTTCCACTGCCGGGGACCCGCAGGAAGGACAGGCTGCATAAAGTCCGTCCGATGTGTTTTGACAGGCATGACAGCTTGTAAAATCAGGCGACAGGAGGACCCGGCGATTCCGTGTTTCATGAAAGACCCGCACGATAAAAGCGGCCAGCTCATCCGTCGCGGGCCGCTGATCTCCGAGCCAGAAATGAGTAATCGCGTTTGACCCGATCATCGGATGGAATTCACCCTCCCAGGCAGCTCTGTCCATGGGGCTGAGGGGGGCCGAGATATTCAGGTGCGTGGAATTGGTATAATAGATCTCCCCCCTTGCAATACTGCCTTTGACCTGATGGCCCGCCTCCGGCGAAAAATAGCGGAGATCCAGGCGTGCAAAACGGTGCGTCGTGGTCTCTGCCGGTGTCTGTTCCAGTATGAAGTGCAGACCGTATTTATTTGCCAGGTTGTCGGCCTCGCCCTTTATATGCGCAATGACACTCAAACCAAAGTCCAGGGCCTCCCTCGACGCATGCATCTCCTGCCCCTGGTGAATCCGGACCAGTTCATTGAGCCCTGCCATGCCGATAAGATAGCAGGCATGATTCATTCTCAGATAGGGAGCCCCGTCCCGATTCATGGTCAGGATGGACAGGGGACCCTGATCGCCGTGGGAAAGCAGCTTTTCCATGAAGTCTTTCTTCTGGATGTGGGCACGGGCCGCCCGGTCCAGCAACTCCGACAGGAGCAGAAACAGCCGGCGGCTGTCTGCGCCGGCCTTATAACCCAGCCGCGGCAGATTCAGCGTGATGCTCTGAATGGCTGCAGTCCGCATCTTCCAGGGCGTCAGCATTTCATCGGGACGCGCATCCGTTTTCCGTGCTGCCGTCAATGGGGGGTCTTCGCGATCGAAGATAAAGCAGGGATTGCCTTTTTCGATGGCCGCCCGGCAGACATGTTCAAGGAACGCCTCATGTCCCGCCGTCCGGAAGAATCGTGCCGTCAGATGAACCAGGGGACGCGGAAAGATGAAGGGTTTGCCCGTGGCGTCGCCCTTTTTGAAGACGTCAATAATGGCCCAGATCATGCGCTTCGCATCCGCCTCATACTCCCCGTAGGTTTTGCCGGTGTATTCGCCGCCCGGTCCGATCGCCGGTGTATCGGCAAAACATTGCGGGGGATCCCAGTGCAGATGAATATCCGTAAACATGACCTGCCCGCCGCGGGCGGCGGTCAATTGCGAAAACTCGTAGATCAGCATCTGGGCAAACTGCCGGATATCCTTGTCGCTCATCCCGCCCAGATAGGGGGCAAAGAAATAATTGACCGCGCTCCAGCTGATAATCCCGGCGCAGTGCCCCTGCAGCATGGCCCCGAAACGGACCATGTGTGCCAGAAGAACCTCGGCGTGTTTGGCCGGTTTGGCCACCGTCAACGAATGCGGCAGATTCAGTCCGAATTTCTTGAGATATTCGAGGGACTGGCTGGAGCTGTAGATCCGGTCGATAAATCCGAGCCCGTGGATATGGAAATCTCCGGTGATATGGGCGTCTCCAATGTCCTGTGAAAAAACATCGCGCAGCGCGTACTCTCGTTTGATGCCCTCGGCCAGAACGAGATTCGTCCCCTCCGGACCATGGGGGACATTGGCGCTCTCCCTGTTCTGCAAAAAGATCAGTTGCCGGACGTCGTAGAGCGGAAAGCCGATCAGGGCATGCATGCGCCGGGCATGGTCGAGCCCGCGCTCGATCAGCCTCGCATCCACGAGCTCGCGGATGAGCGGGGTGGTCAGGAGGCTGATGCCGGACCGGACGATCTGCTTTTCCACCTCCCGGCTGATCTCTTCCGCCGTATCGCAATCGATGTTCGTTTCACGGATCAGCGCCTCCACGATGCGCCGGCGGTCCCAGCGCACCACATCTTCTGCGGACGTCCGGACAAATAGGGTCAGGTCGGTGGTATCGTCGGGCGCGATCATAGGTTGGTCTTGAGTCCCTCGTCCCGGTCGCTCAGCGTTTTTTCGGCGGCCTGCGAGAGCTCGGCATCGTATTGATGGCTGTGGGAAAAAACCCGAAAATGCACCACCCGGGCCGGAATGTACCGGTAGAGATCCTTCAGGGGCTCCGGAGAGGTCATCCCGGTCATGGGGTTATAAATATTCACGCGTTTTTCCGCGGCCGCCATGGGATTGAGCGGACGCGGGTCCTGGGTGGCCAGATCGACGCGAAAGTCCATTTTTTTCAATGATGCGGGCAGGGATTTCCGGAGCTGCCGCTCATAATCGCCCGCCGTGGAAAAGTTCATGCCGCGCTGGAGCTGATCCATCGACATTTCCGTGGAAAAGGACATTTTCCACTTGACCTGCCGGTTATAGAGCTTCTCCCATTCCCGGCCCAGCTTCCGCTTTTTCGGGTCTGCGCCTGCCGACCACTGGCGAACCTCATGGAACAGACGCCACTCGTCGCAGGCCAGGTAATCATCGAGCCGCTCCACGGGATTCCCCGGCAGGATCAGGCTCAGGGTATCCCGGAAGATTTCCTGCAGGTGTAGATCGAGCGCCCGCGTCGTCCGGTGAAAATAGACATTGGTGTAGAGATTCAGGCGGGCGTTAAGAAAGCGGTTGAGCGCCGAGATTCCCGCCTGATGCAGCGTCAGCCCGTCGGACGTAAAAAAACTGTAAAACCGCAGCCGGGCGATATCCACCATATCGAGAGAAAAGCCCGTCATATATGCGTCCCGCTGGACATAATCGAGGTTATCCACCGTATAAATCCCCGAGAAAAGCTGCCGCAGGAGCTGCAACCATCTGGGCCGGACATCCCCGCTTTTTCCGGGCATCCGGATCAGATAGGCGATCTGGCGCGGATCAAGGGATTCCCCGGCGGCAAACAAACCCGTCGGACTTCTCTGAATCTGCCGGATGATGCGGCCCAGCCTTTGGATGATTATCTGTTGACCCAGCACCTCGTGGGTCAGGCCGTACTGATCCAGAAAATGGTCGTCAAAAAAATGTCCGTAAGGCCCATGCCCGACGTCATGCAGCAGGCCGGCAAGACGCAGCAGCTCCTCCACATAATTCGCGGAAGGCGCTTCGGGGCAGACATCACAGAGGCTGGGATAGAGCGTTTTGCCGAATTCACCGGCCACGTGCATCGTGCCCAGGGAATGTTGAAAACGGCTGTGCTCGGCGGCGGGATAGACCCAGCGGGCGCTCTGCAACTGACCGATGCGCCGCAGTCGCTGGAGCCAGGGAGAATCCAGCAGATCCTTTTCCGTGCGCTCCGACGAAAAATCGCCCACCGGCACCGTAAAGGAGGCGTACTGATGGATCGGATCGGCGATCAGCGCGTTTCCCTGATAGATTTTCGCATATTCCGGAATTTTCTTTTTCATGCGCCAAGACATACCTTATTCTCCGCCAAATATCAAATCCCGATTTCACCTTGACAGGGTGCGCGGCCTTGCGTAAGCTTCGCCGGAATGAAATAATCGGCGCCGACCGCGCAGGAGGGACGTGAATGATGGGAACCGATAACATCGTTTTTCTGGAAGTCATCGAATGGTTTGAAAAGACAGGGAAAGAGCTCGTTCACCGGATCCCCCAGAAGGGTTCCGGCGAAATCAAGTTCGGCGCCCAGTTGACCGTCCGGGAAAGTCAGGCCGCCGTTTTCTTTTATAACGGCCGGGCTCTCGACGCCTTCGGCCCGGGCCGGCACACCCTCAAAACGGCCAACATCCCCATTCTGACCAAGTTGTTGAGCCTGCCCTGGGGCATGACCAGCCCGCTGCGCGCGGAGGTCTATTTCACGAACATGCGGGTCTTTCCCAATCTGAAGTGGGGCACCCGGGACCCGGTGGCTTTCCGGGATTCCGAGCTGGGGCTGATCCGGCTGCGGGCCTTCGGCATTTTCAATATCCGGATCCTTCAGCCGGTGCTTTTCATCAACAGCCTCGTGGGGACACAGGGCATCTATACTACCGAAGAGATTGAAGAATACCTGAGCCGGGTCATCGTTTCCCGGTTCAACGATTTCATGGGCGAAAATATCGATACGATCTTCAATCTGCCGGCACGGTACAATGAATTTTCGGAAGACCTGAAAAAATTGCTCCAGGATGATTTCAGCCGGTTCGGCCTGGGGCTGACCGATCTGTATATCAACTCTATTACACCGCCGCCGGACGTGCAAAAGGCGATTGACGATAAAAGCCGGCTGGGCGTCTTTGACGATCTGAACAAACTCATCAAAATGAAGGCGGCCATGGCCATGGAAACGGCCGCGCAGGCACAGGGGGAGGCCGGCGCGGGCATGGGCCTGGGCATGGGGTTCATGATGCCGGCCATGTTTGCCGACACATTCCGGGCAGGCACAGCCCCGCAGGGACAGCAGGCAGCCGCCGAAGAATCCGGATGTCCAGGCTGCGGGCAGGGGGTCCCCCGCGAAGCCAGATTCTGTCCCCACTGCGGCAATCAGATTGTCGTCTTTCAGCAATGCAGCCAGTGCAACAGCAATCTTCCGGCCGACGCCCGATTCTGTTTACAGTGCGGCCGTCCCGTAGAAGCGAAAGCACAGGCCAGAACCTGTTCGAAATGCGGATATGACAATATCTTCAACGCCGCCTTCTGCAACCAGTGCGGCGAACGGATCTCATAGCGTTTTGATTTTTTATTCATTCCGATAGGTTATATTTTAAAGTTTGTTGTTTCATTTGACACAACAGGACTTTTCTTATATCCTTGTCACGAAAAAATTAAGGAGAAAAATGATGAATCCAAAAGAATGCATTCTTTATAGCGGAAGCGCCAATGGGGCGGAAGCCGAGTTCGGGCGCGGGGCGGAGAGGCATGGCGTCCAGGAGGTCAACTACGGCTTCGAAGGTCATCAGATGGAACGCGTCCGTGGGGTAAGGATATTGACCACTGAGGAGCTGGAACTCAAAGATGTGAGTATGACATACGTATCCAAACTCATGCACCGCAACTACTCCACTGCCCCCATCTTTCGGAAGGTGCTGCAGAGTATCTGCTGGCAGGTCACCGGTGGTCAGGAGGTTTTTGTTATTGGTCAGATCATGGCGAACAATACGATCAAAGGCGGAACCGGATGGGGAGCGGAGTACGCCAAATTCTGCAATAAGCCGCTCTATGTTTTCGACCAGGAGCGGAGCGGCTGGTTCATCTGGGAAAAAGACCACTGGCAGCAATCAGATTCCCCGATCATTACTCAAAAGCATTTCACCGGCACCGGCACCCGATTCCTCAAAGAAAACGGGGGAAAAGCCATCGCCGATCTTTTTGAAAGATCCTTCAAATAACGAAGCCGTCAGACAATAGTGTCATGTCAATCAAGAAATGTCATTTCGACCGCAGGGAGAAATCTAAGATTTCTCAGTCGTGAAGACTCCTTCGAAATGACAGAGTATCGTTGACACGACAATTAGGATAAAAGGGGACAGCCACTAATTATGGATTTTTAATGGTATTAGGCAGCTGACTTTCAATCAATAATCATGAAGTTGCGGTATGGACCAATCTCCTCACTTTGCAGGTGCGATGCAGCCTTTGCTGCTTCCTGTAACAGGGCGCCCAGCATATTTGAAAGATATCCGGCCTTTCAAGTGGTAATCTGTGGCCATTATTGCATTGACATATAAGGTCGCTTGTCTTATACTTTCACAAGGAAAAAGGGAGTTGTTTGTCAAACAAAATCAAACACGGAGACCAACTGTCTCTTGAAGACGTGATGCGGATTCGGAAGGACGACACGGTCATCGTCACCGCCACGGACGCCCGGACCGTCAATGCCCTTTGCCGGGTCTCGTAATCGTGAAAAAATCCCTATAGATACTGGAAACCGCAAACAACCCGACACGAAGAGATGGTATCGGGACCGTCGGGATAATGCCGGTCGGTGCGGGAAGGCCTGCCGGAATGACTTGAGGGACGGCGATGAGACGCTGGAACGGCTGGGGGGACGACACGGAAGGCTACGTACTACCCCATTCGGCGGCGAAATTCCTGCACAAGGCAATTGGACAGGGGAAGCCCACGCGGGACGCGACTCTGAATGAGGTGCTCCGCCAGGTGCCGCCGTCCCGATTGCCGTCGCATCCGCTGGTTTCGACAGACCCGGAAGACCGCCTGCGGCACGCCCGCGGCCAGAGTCTTCCAGACTGGATCGCCCTCCGGAGCGGCAGGATCGACGCCTTCCCCGACGGGGTCGCCCGCCCTTTCAACAACGAAGACGTCCACAACCTCCTCGACTTCGCCCGGCGCAACCAGGTTCGTCTGATTCCTTATGGCGGCGGCACCAGCGTGGTGGGGCACATCAATCCCCTCCCCGGTCCGGAGGCCGTCCTCACGGTGGATCTCTCGCGCATGAACCGCCTGCTCAAGTTCGACGAGCGGAGCCACCAGGCCGTCTTCGAGGCGGGTGTGGCCGGCCCGGACCTGGAGGCGCAGCTCCGTGCGCGGGGATTTACCCTCGGCCATTTTCCCCAGTCCTTTGAGTACTCCACCCTCGGCGGCTGGATCGCCACCCGCTCCAGCGGCCAGCAGTCCCTTGGCTACGGGAGGATCGAGCGGCTCTTCGCCGGCGGGCGGATGGAAACCCCCTCGGGAACCCTGGAGCTTCCGCCGTTTCCGGCCTCCGCCGCAGGGCCGGACCTCCGGGAGGTCGTGCTGGGCTCAGAGGGTCGCCTCGGAATCCTGACCGAGGCGGTCGTCCGTGTGACGCCCCTGCCCCGGACGGAGGAATTTCACACATTGTTCTTCCCCGACTTCGAGCAGGGGGGAGAAGCGGCCCGGCGCATGCTGTGGTCGGGCATCCCTCTCTCGATGCTTCGCCTCAGCACCGCCCAGGAGACGGAGACCACGCTTGCCCTGGCGGGACACGAGTTCCTCATCGGCGCACTGGAACGTTTCCTGTCCGTCCGGGGTGTGGCGAAACACAAGTGTATGCTCCTCTTCGTTGTCTCCGGCGGTGAGCAGATCGTGAAGACGGCAAGGAAAGAGGCTCTGGCGATCGCCTCCGGCTGCGGCGGCGTTTCGGTGGGGAAGACCTTCGGCCGGGAGTGGAACCGGAGCCGGTTCCGGACGCCCTACCTGCGAAATACCCTCTGGGAGGCGGGCTACGCCGTGGACACGCTGGAGACGGCCATATCCTGGTCGGCAATCCCCGGGATGATCCGGGAGATCGAGAGAGCCTTGGGCGAGGCCCTTGCCGAAGCGGGAGAAGAGGTCCATTTCTTCACTCACCTGTCCCACCTGTACCCCTGGGGGGCCAGCCTCTACACAACCTACCTGTTCCGACTGGCGGAGGACCCGGAGGAAAATCTGCACCGCTGGAGACGGCTCAAGGACGGGGCCAGCAGGGCTATCGTCGCCCAAGGGGGAACCATCAGCCACCAGCACGGCGTTGGGGTGGACCACGTTCCTTACCTGCCGGCGGAGAAGGGTTCTCTGGGTATGGCAGTCCTTGGCGACCTTTGTCGCCGGTTCGATCCCTCAGGGATGATGAACCCCGGGAAGCTGACCGGGTAACAGAAAGACAGGGGCGCCCCGTGGAGGGAACGCCCCGGAATCCGGGGTTAGTGAAGCGGCCGGTCGGAAATGGAAGGAAAGGCGATGGAGGGGAAAAGCGAAAGAGACCGGACTTGGTCGAAACTGAGGCAACAATGGGACCTACTCATCGTGGGCGGCGGCATAACCGGCGCCGGGCTTCTTCGCGAGGCGGCCCGGCTGGGTCTGAAGGTCCTGCTGGTTGAGCAGAGAGACTTCGCCTGGGGGACGTCGAGCCGCTCGTCCAAGCTCGTTCACGGCGGTCTCCGCTACCTCAAGGAGGGGGGGCTGCTGTTGACGCGCGCCGCCATCCAAGGGCGGGAGGAACTGCTGGCGGAAGGCCCGGGCCTCATTGATCCGCTCGGCTTCCTGCTTTCCGTATACAAGGGGGACTCGCCGGGGCGGCTCCTGTACGGGCTCGGCCTTTCCGTCTACGACCTCCTGACCATGCGGTGGTCTCACACGTATCATCCGCCGGAGACGTTCCAGATGCTGGCGCCGCATATTTCCCGGGAGGGTCTCCGGGGGGGATTCCGCTACGGCGATGCCCAGACGGACGACGCCCGCCTGGTCCTTCGAATTCTCTTCGAGGCCATGGCAGCCGGCGGGGAGGCCATCAACTACGCCGCCGCAGAAGATCTTCTTTTCCGGGAGGACCCCGCCTCGGGCCGGCGGATTGTCGCCGGTGCGGTACTCCGGGACGCAGTAGGAGACCGCTTGGTCGATGTGCGGGCCCGGATTGTCGTCAACGCCACGGGAGTCTGGGCGGATGTTCTTCGATCACGCATACAGGCTCCGCCCCGCATGCGTCCCCTCCGGGGAAGCCACCTTATTTTTCCTTCCTGGCGGCTCCCGGTGGCCCAGGCCCTGTGCTTCATTCACCCTGCCGACTCGCGGCCGGTATTCATCTTTCCCTGGATGGGAATAACACTCGTGGGCACTACCGACGTGGATCACCTTGACAATCTCCAGGAAGAGCCTGCCATTTCCCCCGACGAGACAGCCTATCTCATGGCGGCCGTGGAAGCCCAGTTTCCCAGCCTGAACCTGAAACCGGAGGACGCCATTTCATCTTTCGCCGGCGTCCGCCCCGTCATCGGCACGGGAAAGGCCGATCCCTCTCAGGAATCCCGGGACCACGTCATCTGGGAGGAGGAGGGGCTCCTGACGGTTACGGGGGGGAAACTCACCACGTTCCGCCGAATCGCCCAAGATGTGCTGCGGGCGGTCCGCCACCGCCTGCCGGAGGATGCAATGCGCCGCCTGGCGGCAAGCGAGGATACGCCGGTTCTGGACCCCGTTGCCATGGACCTGCTGGAGGGAACCGGGCTCGAACAGGAAATACAGAGACGAATTATCGGCCGCTACGGGGCCGCAGCGGCGACGCTGGCCACCGGAATTCCGCCGGAGGAGCGGGAAACCATCCCCGGGACGAACACGCTCTGGGCGGAACTGAGATGGGCTTGCCGGGCAGAGAAGGTGGTCCACCTGGACGACCTCCTGCTCCGGCGCGTTCGGATCGGACTGCTTCTTCCCTATGGCGGGGCGGAGTTCCTCGAACGGATCCGGACGATCTGCCAGGAGGAGCTGGGGTGGGACGACATCCGCTGCCGGGAGGAGGAACGGGCATATTTGGACCTCTGGAAGCGCTGCTACAGCCTGCCGCCCCGGGAGGAGATCCCGGACTGGAAGCACCTTCTGGAAAAGGCCCTCCGCGACCGGGACGAAAGGAGGCGGAAGAAACGGCGAAAGCGGAACCGCTGGGCCATCGCCGCCGTGATCGTCGCCGGCTCAGTCGCGGGAATCACCGCCTGCTACCTCCGCCGAAGAAAAGGGCGGGACGAAGGAAATGATTGAGCTGTGATAATTAAACCTCAGGCGACAAAGGGATTATCCCCTGAGGCGCTTTTGGAGTATTTTATAAGGTGTATATCCTTCTGGGGCGTCTTCAATATGAGGATCACGAGGGGCGTCCCTGCATCCGCTATTTTCATAACATTACGTGACAACGTTCAGGACATCGTTCACTAAATTAGCGTTCAGGACATCGTTCACAAACGCTCTTTGACAATCGAGTAGCCACAAACTGTTTTATCATGGACACCTAATC
>JAUSOK010000122.1 GCA_030656035.1 Syntrophales bacterium | reverse complement strand
CATAAGCAGGCTGTGGCAGATGGGAAAGCAGTTCTTCGCGGCAAGTCGTTCCACCGTATGGGCGGTCTTATGGAAATTATTATAGTCCTTCAGGATCACAGTAATGCAGTTCCATGGTGAATCGGGCCTTCCATCCACCTTCTCGCGCCGCTTGGGATTCATGATGATGGCCTGATCCCAGAGCTGACGGAACGTAAAGTTCTGGAAAGAGAAGATCGCTTCCCGGTTTGCGGTGTTAAGCTTCTTCTGGATCGTCTGAGTGAAGTCCTCCGTCAGCACGTGGTCGTATTCGATGAACCCGATATAGTCATATTCCCTGTGGATGCCGTTCTTATAAAGATGCCACATGACGCTGTTCTCGCAGTAACCCTTCTCCTGCAGGTCGGGCCGAAAGACGGGGAAGTCGTGCTCGTTGAAAACGTCGTAGGGCAGCCGATTCTTCCCAAGTTCCTGTGCATACCGGTCGTTGACCTTCACGAACGTGAAGTTTTCAGAGTTCCACGTACGGTCGACGGAATAGTGGTCGTCATATAAATTTCTGAAAAAAGTTACGAATATCTTCCACTTAATCACATAATCCTCCTAATCTTCAATCGTCCACCCATTATGGACGGCTCATATCACATTCATGAATCCGATAAAATATGTTTTTCTTGATTTCCAACATAAAGTTCTATACGAATCACTCTATCGTGCCATTCTTATCGATATGCTTTGCAATCATGACGAGGAATCCATGATCAGTGACTCATGATGGATGATCAATCCCTCGATACTTTTGAAGGAAGGCCGAGTCTATTGCTAGAAGAGGCTATTCGGATGATCGGTTACGACAATAAGACAGATGGAATCTACACCTTAGATGTACCGAGCTGCTACATGTGTGGTTCTCGCGGAATTCCGCTTTACACTGCAATGACAGATCGTCTGTTCGGAGCCCCAGGCTTCTGGACCCTGAAACGGTGCCCCGATCCTAGCTGTGGTCTGGTCTGGATGGACCCCATGCCAACAAAGTCAGAGGTCTGGAAAGCTTACCGGACGTATTACACGCACCGAATGGGCGAAAACATGGGGGGACACTCGAACGACCGGTTGAGCCGCTTGATTCTTAAAATCATCAAGCCGATTTTCAAGATTTACATGGCTGCCAGTGGGCTCCGGAAATTAGAAAAGAGTTGGCGGTATCAACGAGAATATGCCTATTTACAAGACCCTCTTCCAGAGGGCCGTTTGTTGGATGTCGGGTGTGGCAACGGCGATATGCTCGACCGGCTTCGACGGCAAGGCTGGTATGTCGAGGGAACCGATGTAGACCCAGAGGCGGTAATAAACGCCCATGACAAGCACGGGCTGACCGTTCACCAAGGCTTGCTGGAAGAGCTGCAATTCCCGACGGGTTCGTTTGATGCAGTCACGCTAAGCCACGTGATCGAGCACGTCCACAACCCGTGCGAACTTCTCGGAGAGTGTCTCCGCGTGCTTAAACATCACGGTCGCCTCGTCCTCATCACCCCCAACATAGACGGGCTAGGACACCAAAAGTTTGGAAAAAGCTGGCTGCCGTTGGACCCTCCCCGGCATCTTCATCTCTTCACGGAAAATACCTTGCGGAAGTGCGCCACCAGAAGCGGCTTCCAGTCCATCGAAACACGAAGCACTGCCGCCCACGCACAAGGAGTCTTTGAGAGAAGCATCGAAATCGAGGATTGCATGAATGGCTTTAAGCGGAGAAAATGGTTGCTGCGTACTAAAATTGCCATTCTGAAGGTACGGGAATACCGAAAAATCCTTAAAGGAGAAGGTGTCGGTGAAGAAATCGTCCTGACAGGGAGAAAGAAAATCTGAGTTTTTTGCGCGAGCCAGAGAATATGCGGATAATCACTGAAGACCCGGGTGACGGGAATTTAGTTGACCTCTTGGTCAACACATACGAGCGGACATACCGAACAGTACTTGCACTCGGCTTTTTCCCAAGCATTGAGGCGCAGAATCGGAGACGGTTTTGCAATCGAATCGCAATCATCAACAATGTCGATGACCGAGAGGATGCTGCCAAGCGTGCAATTGCATTGGTCGAGGCCAAAGAGATCGATGAGTTTATCTTTGTCTCCGATGTTATCGATAGGGTGTTGGTGCGAACGGGGCTCAAACGCAAAGATCTCGGACGTTTTCCCCACTTCATTGACTGGGGTCTCGTCACGGTATGCTCCGCCCGGAGCGAATGGCTTCTTCACTGGGACGCGGAAATCTCCATGCCGGAGGCGGTGAACTGGGTCGATCCCGCCATCGGACTCATGAAGGAAAACGAGTCCGTATTCACCGCAAATCCCAGCCGATACCCCGAATGGGTCGAGGGAGGCATCCGGAAAAAGCTACTTCGACAATACAGAGATTTCTCTTTGGGGTATGGGTTCAGCGATCAGATTTTCTTGGTTCGCACCTCCAGGATAGCCCGTCCGATTTACAATGAAAAGTGCCTGGCATCACTGAGGTACCCGCTGGCACACAAGATGTCGTCCTTCGAAATGCGCATCGATGCATACATGCGTAATCACCGGCTGCTACAGGCAATTTACATCCCTGTCATCTATCACCATCCGACCGAAACGGAAGGTTTAGCATATCCGGAAGGCACGACTATCTTGGAACGGATACGAAAAATCAGAAACGAATACATGCATCGTAAGTTGAGGAACCAGTACATTTCAAAGATACTTGACTGGATAGGAAAGGGACACCTGCGTGTATAATACAGCCTCGCGCCACCTCCGGGAACAATCGTGGAAGCACACCGGTTTAAGCGATAGCGGCAACTATATTCATTGTAGTGGAAACGTTCGTCATCTTTATCTTCACTTTCAAGCAGATCCTCCGCAATTCCATATCATATCCCCGGCGCCGATAAAATATGAATTTCTTGATTTCCAACAAAAAGTCCTATAAACACTACCCAACAGGATCACTTCGATCAACAAACCTTGAAATCATGCTGAGGAGGCAATGAGCCGTAATGGATAACCAATCGAACATAGTTCCAAAGAAATGGACCGTCTTTATCATGTGCCACAATGTCATCTTTGATGACATGTATGCCCATGATCCCGGATTTGACGGCGGGAACTACACCTTCATGAAACTGGGGCGACAGGATATGGCGTATAACCCTCATAAAGGCTATAAAATTATCAACGATCATGATTATCCGATGTATCTCGATCTTCTCCACTATGCCGAACTCGTGGGGCTGTACTGCCTATATAAGAATAGGATATACGACGGCCTGGATTATATCGGTATCTCTCATTACGACAAAGAGCACAGACTCACGGGCGACGGCAACCACAGGAACATCAAAGAGCTGGAGGCGCTCCGATTGGAAGCCGATATCAAACGTCGCATCCTTCCGGGCAGTAAAACAAATCTCCCTGAATTGATTGAAACGCAGATCACACAGCGACAGGATGTCCATATTTCCCTGGAAAGCCACGATGTTCAGAAAATTTATGATCAGCGGATCACCATGGATGAACGATACCCGGACATGTTTGTCGGCAACGGTGTGAACTGTATCGATCGGATTCTACAGGACTACAATGATTTTTTTGGAACCCGATACACCTGGGAGGATTTGAAAAAGTGCGATTATCTGAACATGTGCGATTGTTTTGTAACACCCGTATGGCTCTTTGAGAAACTGATGACGTTCATCTGTCCCATCATCGAAAGCAGAAAGCTTGACATTTTTGACACAAAGAGAAAACACAAACTTCAGAGCGGCCTTCTGGAGCGCTACGTTGCCGTTTTCTTTGCCTTGGAAAAGATTGAAACGGTGGACCTGTCCACGGTACATCAATTCTGGCGGAAAATCCGCCCCGGGTTTTTGAAGAAGATCTTATCCAGGGTAATAGGTCGGTAGGGATTGACAGCCCTTCAGAGGCTGTCCTTGTTCTTCCGGTAAAAACGCTCGTAGGGATATTGCTCCTTGCCTTCATCTTTCATGGCAACGGGCTCTTCAAACATCCCCTGAATGCCGTGCTGATCGGCCGCATATTTAGTGGAAAACATGAACTGACGGTTGAAAAGGCTGTATTTCATGCCCTCCCGGTTTTTAATGTTTCCGGGACGATAGTCGTTTGTCTGCCCGGAATAATTGACGAAACCTTTCATCTTGATGTTCGCCATCGTCCGGTCATAGCGCTGGATGTAGCGCCAGATCATATCGCCGTCTTCTTCGCCGATGCCGAGCAACCTTTCATCGAAATACCCCAGTTCATCGATTTCCTGCCTGCTGATCAGAAAGTGCGACCACGATTTGTTGATGAGCAGGGAACGGCCCTGATTTTTCCCGATCGCCGCCTGAAGATCCCTGACAAAACAAGGATTCGTAATCATGATATCGTCGTTGAGCATCAGGACATACTCGTGCGTGGCATGAATGACAATGCTGTTCCAGAGCTTGGTCAAACTCCGGAATCGCGGGAAGACGATGGGAAAGACCCTCTTTTGGGAGGCGAGAAAAGCCAGCATGCGCTCCCGGTAAGACTCGTCAAAGTCTCTGTTATGCTCGCCGTTGATGGCCACGATTACTTCCAGATCAGAATCATATCCCCGGATCTTCGATAATAAGGGAATGAAGTACTGGCCAAAGCGGGCATCGAAGGTGGTTATCCCGATGGATATACGATAACGCTCGGCATCGGCGCCTGGATGCCATGGACCGAAATCAAGCATGTTTTTCACTTTTTCGACGATGCTCATGGTTGTACAGGATTCCTTTTCAAAAATGGACGTTGGAGTGATATTTCAGGAGGCGGCTGACTGGCGCTTCCTGTTCGACGGTGCAATGAGGTTTTTCAACGTCTTCCTGAGACGCCCGATCCCTTTTTGATAGGCCTGAACCAATTTATCCTGGGGACAATAGTCGCAGCGTATCCTGCAGCCAACGGTCGTCGTAACTTCAATGGCGTTCATACCGGCCTATAGGAAAATCTCGCCGCCTGCAGCGTGTTCTTCAAAAGCATCGCGATTGTCATGACGCCTACGCCGCCCGGGACCGGCGTGATGTAAGCGGCTTTCGCGGCGCATTCCGCAAAGGCCACGTCGCCCACGAGCCGCCCGTCTGCAAGGCGGTTGATCCCGACATCGATCACGACGGCGCCGTCGCGGATCATATCGGCCCGGATCATTTCCGGCTTGCCCGCCGCGGCGAAGAGGAGCTCCGCCCGCCGTGTCGCCTCCGCCAGGTTCCGGGTCCGGGTATGGCAGATGGTCACCGTGGCGTGGCGCGCCAGCAGCATCAGCGCCAGGGGCTTTCCCACGATATTGCTGCGCCCGACGATGACGGCTTCTTTTCCCTCGATTCCGATGGCGCTGCGGTCCAGCAGCTCCATGATTCCGGCCGGCGTGCAGGCCTTGTGCCAGGGGTTGCCGGAAAAGAGGCGGCCGACATTAAAGGGATGGAAGCCGTCCACGTCCTTGCGCGGGTCGATGGCTTCCGTCACGGCATCCACCGAAATATGCCCGGGAAGCGGCAACTGCACGAGAATCCCGTGGATCTGCCGGTCGTCGTTGAGGCTTTGCAGCAGCTTGAGCAGGGCTTGTTCCGTGGTCGCCGCGGGCAATCGGATGGTCCGGGAAAGGAACCCCGCCTCGGCGCAGGCATTTTCCTTGTGCCGGACATACACCTGCGAAGCCGGGTCCTCGCCCACGAGGATCACGGCCAGCCCCGGCACGATGCCCTTCTCTTCCTTAAGCCGCAGGGCTTCTTCCTTCAGTTCCGCGCGGATCTTTCGTGAGATGGCTTTGCCGTCAATGACGATGGCCATTATTTGATACACTCATATAAAGGGTGGAAAATCGTCTTATTCATCGACGACGAAGTCGCCATTATTTTACCTGGTACTCCTGCACAAGTGCAATGACCTTTTCGACGTCCGCCGCGGGGACTTTCCCCTTGTAGATGTAACGGCAGGTTCTCTGTTTGTCCAGCATGATGATGTTCGACGTTTTACTCGTCAGCCCCCACAGGTTCAATACGGCATAATCCGGGTCAATCAGGATGACGGCTTTGGTTTCTTCCTGCTTGCTTTTGATGATGCTTCGCAGCAAAAAATTGGGAAGGATGCTGTCCTTGACGTTGACGACGCCGAGCCCTTCATAATTTTTCTTGTCGATCTTTCCGGCCTCCCGGGCGGCTTTCAGGGCATTCTGGAGATCGTTGTTGAGATCCTTGGAACCGGGGTCGGCGTAAAAAACGACGACGACCTTTCCCTGATACTGGGGCGAATCGAGGGAATATTCGACGCCCTTCGGATCATTGAGCTTGAATCCCGCCGCGCTGTCTCCCACTTTGAGTTCCGCCGCCGCTGCGCTCGCGACGGTCCACAACAGGATCATCAAAACTGCCAAAAATGTCTTTTTCATAGCGATCTCCTTTAAATGGTTTATTTGATTTACTGTGGCGTCTGGCTACGCAGTATAACTAAAACAGAGACTGTGGGCAAGTAAAAATGCCAAAAATCTTTTCCCGGCTTTCTTTTACCCTTAACCTCCCCCCCATATTATCCCCGTGATCCATCTTAGCGGTTGAAAGGATGTCAGCGGCTGTGTTAAGGAGAGCAAAAAACATACAGGGGGGACGACCCATGATGAATCTGGGACAGACGTTTGAGGAAACCTGCCGGCGATATGCGGACAACACGGCCCTTGTTTACGAAGATCAGACCATTGACTACCGCTCGCTGGACCGGGCCGTCAGCGCGCTGGCCCATCATTTCCAGACACTGGGGGTCCGCAAAGGAGACAAGGCGGCCCTGATGCTGCCGAACTGTCCGGAATTTGTCGTTGCCTATTTTGCCTGCCAGAGAATCGGCGCCGTGGCCGTCACGCTGAACGTGCTTTCGACCCCCTATGAACTGAGTTTCCTGCTGGCGGACAGCAACGCCATGGTTTTTATAACGCAACCGACCCTGACAAAGCGATTCGAGGAAATCCGGAACGACCTGCCGCTGTGCCGCCACCTGCTGACGACCGACGACCTTAAGCGCATCGCGGCCGCGGGCCCTTTCACGATCGACATCCCGGATATCGCCCCCGACGATCCGGCCGTGATGATCTATACCTCCGGCCTGACGGGCAAGCCTCTTGGCGCCATGTTGACCCACCACAATCTCTTGACGCAGTCCACGCTGCTGAAAACCATCTGCAGCGCCGATGAAGCCTTCCGGGGCCTGGCCGTGATTCCCCACTTTCACTCCTTCGGCGCGGTCGGCAATATGCTCGGCCCCATGTGGGTCGGCGCCAGCGTCGTGCTGATGGAACGCTTCACACTGGACAGCATCTTCAAGACCATTGAAAAGGAAAAAGTCACCTACATCGCGGCCGTGCCCAGGCTCTTCATGGGCATGGTTTTTCATGACAAGGCAGATCAGTACGACGTGAGTTCTCTGAAGTTCTGCATCACGGGCGGTTCGGCCATGCCGCCCGAATTCATCCCGCTGTTCAGGGAAAAATTCGGCGTCCTGCTCGTCGAGGGTTACGGCCTGACCGAGGCGTCGCCGGTCTGTTCCGTCGGCCGGCTGGACATGCCCGTCAAACCGGGATCGATCGGCACGCCGATACCGGGCGTCCGGGCCCGGGTGGTGGATGAAACCGGCAGGGAGCTGCCGACCGGCGGGATCGGGGAACTGCTGATCCAGGGCGACAATGTGATGAAGGGGTATTACAAGACTCCGGAGATGACGGCCCGGGTCATCCGGGACGGCTGGCTCCACACGGGCGATCTGGCCCGCATCGACGAGGACGGCTATATCTTTCTGACCGGTCGCATAAAGCGCATGGTCATCACGAGCGGCTTCAATGTCTATCCCGTGGAGGTGGAGACCATCCTGAACATGCATCCTTCTGTGCAGGAGTCCCGTATCGAGAGCAAGCCCGACCTGATCCGCGGGGAGATAGTCAAGGCCCTGATCGTCCCCAAACCGGGCATGCCGCCCGATGAAAAGGCGATCATGAAACACTGCCGGACCTATCTATCCTCCTACAAGATCCCGCGCGAAATCGAATTCGTCACGGAAATATAGGAAATATAGAGGAAATATAGGGACACTTCCCATATTTTCCTGGAAGAATAGGGGGACAGCGCCCCTATTCTATGATCGTCCGGTCGGAAGAATAGGGGGACAGCGCCCATATTTTATGAACGTCCGGTCGGAGAAAAAGATCTGCGCCGTGGCGATGCTCTTTTATAAAAGTGCCACAGAATAATAAAAAACGGCGGGTTACGTTTCCATAACCCGCCGTTGGTTTTTGAAAATATGGGAAGTGTCCCTATATTTTCCTTGTTATTGAAAAATATGGGAAGTGTCCCTATATTTTGCCTATATTTTGCGTTTGGCCATTTCTTCCGCCTTGAGGGTTTTGCGCAGGATCTTGCCGACGTTCGTCTTGGGCAGTTCCGTGCG
>JAUSOK010000115.1 GCA_030656035.1 Syntrophales bacterium | reverse complement strand
CATGGCAGCGCAAACACTGAAAAAAGCTGTGGCGCCGACGGCAATGGCTGCGATCAGGAAGGAAAGCCGATGCTGAAAAGATCCCCCCGTCTGCCAGGGAAAAATCCAGTCCACCAGGATAATGGCCATCCACATGACGGCCGAGGCCAGAATCATCCTGAAAACCGCCCCGTAGAAATCCCGATCCATGAAAGAGCCGATTTTTCTGGTCAGGATAACCGTAAGCAGGATGACATTCACGGCGGAGGCGATGGAGGTGGCCAGGGCAAGCCCGCCGTGCTTGAGCGGGAACATCAGCACGAGGCTGAAAACGACATTGACGACGAGGGCCACAATGGCGGCCTTCATGGGGGTTTTGGTGTCTTGCAGGGCAAAAAAGGCGGAGACGATCACGCGGATGACCGAAAAGGCCCAGAGACCGACGGCATAGAAAAAAAGGGCCTGGGCGGTGAGGATCGTCGAGGTTGCGTCAAAGTGTCCGCGCTGAAACAATACGGAGATAATCGGTTCCCGCAGGGCAATCAGGGCAATCATGGCCGGGATCGTGATGAAAAGAATCAATCGCGTCGAAAATGCAAGGGTTTTTTTGAATTCCTCAAAATTCCCTCTGGAAATCTGATCCGAAAAACTCGGCAGCGTCGCCGTTCCCACGGCAATGGCAAAAACCCCGAGGGGAAGTTCCACAATCCGGTCGGCATAATAAAGATAGGAGATACTGCCACGGGGTAAAAAGGACGCCAGGATGGTTCCGACGAAGATGTTGATCTGGTAAATGGCCGCTCCGAAAACCGCGGGCAGCATGAGGAGGCCGATCTTTTTTATGCCGGGATGGGCGAAGTTGAAAGCGGGTTTCAGCCGGATCCCCATCCGGACCAGGAAAGGCCATTGCATCGCCAGTTGCAGGATTCCCCCGATCATGACGCCGACGGCCAGTGCCACGATCGGTTCCGTGAAGAAATCCCGGAGAGTCAGGGCTGCCAGGATCATGGCGATATTCAGGATGACCGGGGAGAGGGCCGGCGCCGCGAAATGCCGCAGGGAGTTCAGGATCCCCATGCAGAGGGCCACCAGTGAAATAAAAAAGATATAGGGAAACATCAGGCGGTTGAGAAAGACCGTCAGGTCATATTGTGCGGGGACCTTTGTGAAACCGGGCGCCATGACGGCTACGATCAGGGGAGAAAAAATGACGCCTAAAATGGAAACCACGACCAGAATAATGGACAGAATCGTAAAGGCGATATTGGCCAGTTCAAGGGCCTCCGCCTTTGTTTTTTTATTCAAATATTCCGTAAAAACAGGGACAAATGAAACGGTGAGCGACCCTTCCCCCAGCAGGCGCCTCAGAAGATTGGGGATCCGGAAGGCCACAAAGAAGGCGTCCGTGGCCAGTCCCGCGCCGAAAAAGGCGGCCACCACCATGTCCCGGAGGAATCCGAAGATCCGGCTGAGCATCGTGTATAGACCGACGACGCCGGCGGCTCTGGCGACCTTTGCATTTTCTCCGCCGTGACTATTTTCTTGTTCCATAATGATTCTTCAGAAGACCGCTTGCATGGAGGATTCAATCACTGCCTTTGCTCTAATTCCATTCCTAAATCAAAGCGCTATCTTTGTTGGCGTCGTCGTCGGCTTCCTCGACGTATGTACAATACGCCTCGTCGCCTCCTCCTTGCCGCCTCGATATCATCTTTGATTTAGAAATGGAATAAATCCTCCGAAAGGACAGCCCGGACATCCCCGCACGTCAATCCCGCGATGGAAACCCGTTTATTTTTCGATTTGTGACCGGCCTCGATGGCGATCCTGTTTTTGTTCACATTAAACAGGGAGGCCAGAAAACGGATGCACGCTTCATTGGCCCGGCCCTCAACGGGCGCCGCCGTGATCCTGATTTTGAGCGCGTTTCCCTGAAGGCCCGCAATCTCGCACTTCGATGACCGCGGCAGGACACGGATCGCAAAAGAAACGCCCTCTTCGGTTTCCCTGACAGTCAGCATGTGCTTGCGGCTACCTGATATAACCGGTCATCTGAATCATCGTCTTGACGAGAAACGTCTGCAGAAAATAAATGATCATGATGACGATGATTGGAGAGATATCGATTCCCATGCCTCTGATCGGAATCAGTCGGCGGATCGGCGCCATCACCGGTTCCGTCACCCGGTATAAAAAGGTGACAACAGGATTGTAAGGATCGGGATTAACCCATGAAATAAGCGCACGGGCGATGATCACCCAGAGGTAGATGCTCAGCCCTATATCAATGATTCTTGCCAGGGCGACAATAAAATTTTCCACGACAAACATGGCCACTCCTTTGTTTTAATCGCCTTAAAGGCATCCATTCCCTTCGGATGCTTGGGGACACGACTGCGTCATGTCCCCATACTAAGGGTAAGGCATCCCCTCAAGAGGGCAAAGACTCAATAAACCTTCTGAGAGTTTTGTTGAATTCCTCAACATTTTCAAGCATGACGAAATGACCGGCATTTCTGATCAGGGCCCATTGCGCGCCCGGGATGTGGTCCTTGAGATACCGGGACATCTCCGGCGGGGTCATCTTGTCCTCATCGCCGCATATTACGAGCGCCGGAACGCGAATCCGGGAAACCGTCGCCGTCACATCGTGCTTGCTGCAGGCCAGGAAATCGCCGTAAAGGATATCCGGATTCACGCCGGACATGCTTTTCATCAGAATATCCGAAAGACGGTCCCGGTTGCTTTTCGCGACGGCAATTTTTGCCGCCATCGCGATCACGGTTGCCGGATCTATCTTCAGGCCCTCCAGGATGGCCGGATTAACCGGCATGGCGGCCCCGCCGCTCACCGGCACGATCCCCGCCAGTTTGTCGCCATAGGTCAGCGCATATTTGAGTGAGATCGCAGCGCCCAGGGAATGGCCGATAAGCACAGGTTTTTCAATGGCCAACGCCTCCAGGACCTGCCTGACCCACTCCACGTAAACGGAAATTTCCTGTTCCCCCCGGCCCTCGGAACGGCCATGTCCCGGCAGATCCAGGGCCGCGATGTTAAATGCATTTTTCAACCGGGTGCACTGGTGAAGCCACACGGTATGATCCCCGCCGGAGCCATGAATAAACACCAGCGTCTTTCTTTCGGCCTGCCACGGGCGCCGGCTGACCCAGCAGGCCATTTTCAAACCGTTCACCTCGTGGAAGCAGATCATGCCCGTCCCTTTCCATATTCAAAGCAATATTATAATTCAAACAATTATCACAGAACGATTCAGCAGTGCAAACAAAGATTGACCGCTTTTTTCATATTGACAGGACTCATGAAAAAAGTCATTTATGACCAGCCAAAAAAGTTTTTTGCCTTCCCCTGACGGGGTGGGGCAAAGGGGAGGGGAAAATCGACATGTTGAAGGGTAAAAAAGTGGGGTTTATCGGTGGTGGAAAAATGGGAGGGGTGCTGGCCGGGGGGATCGTCTCAAACCAGCTTGTTCCGGCGTCGCATGTCATCGTCTCGGACGTCGCCCGGGAGCGACTGGATGAGCTCGCAAAGGCCTATGGTATCGTGGTCACACAGGACAATAAACGGGTCGCGCGGGAAGCAGACATCCTGATCCTGGCGGTGAAGCCCCAGAATATGGGAGAAGTCCTCGCCGAACTGGCCCCGATTGTGGGCAAATCCCATCTGGTCATTTCCATTGCCGCGGGCATTCCGATTAAATTCATCGAGGAGCGTCTGAAAAAAGGCGTCCGGGTGATCCGGGCGATGCCCAACACCCCGGCCCTGATCGGCGAAGGAATGGCTGCACTGGCAGGCAGCGCGACGGCAACTCAGACCGATCTCGCCCAGGCCACGCAGATATTTGATTCCGTGGGCCTCACGGTCGTGGTGAAAGAAGAGCTCATGAACGCCGTAACCGGCTTGAGCGGCAGCGGTCCCGCCTACGGGTTCATCATCATTGAAGCCCTCTCCGACGCGGGTGTGCGCATGGGTTTGAGCCGGGATATTGCCCTGAAGCTCGCGGCGCAGACCATGCTGGGCGCCGCCAAACTCTGCCTGAAAGGTGACAAACACCCCGGAGAGCTCAAAGACATGGTCACGTCGCCTGCGGGTACCACCATTGCCGGCATCAAGGCCCTCGAAGAGGGGAAAATCAGGGCCACGCTGATGGCGGCCGTCGAAGCGGCAACGCTGCGCGCCAAAGAACTCGGAGGCAATTAAAAAATCAAGAGGTTATCTTCCGAATCCGGATCGTCCGGCGTCTTCCGGTTAACTGTAATCTCTTTCGCCGGCTGAGTCTGGGGGCCGGGTTCCTGATCGCCGATGACTCCTGCAGGAAGCGTCTCCACGATCAGATCAGTCGGTTTTTCGCCGGGCTTTCTCCTGCGGTGCCGGGGTCGGCGGCGTGACTTTTTCTTTGATCGCGCAACAACGGCTTCCGAAGATTCGGGTGCAACGGCGGGCAGGTCAATGACCATGCCCCCTGGTGATACGGCAGCGTCCGGTTCGGCATCGGCGGCCTCGTCGAAGTCTTCATGATCGAAGGCCAGATCTTCTTCCTCCGGCGCGACCTCTGCCGGGTGTTCGCGCCCGGTGGATTCGACCTTCAATTCATCCCACGCCAGCTCCGGGCTCCCGGAGATATGAATCGATAGACCAAAGAGGGACTCCAGCTTGCTGATTTCCATGCGCTTCTGGTTGAGCAGGTAACCGGCGATCTCATAGGGCAGCGTGATATTCAAGACGGAAAAAATGCCTTTAACCGCCTGGGATTCGATTTTCCGAAAGGCGCTCAGTGCCGCATATTCCAGAGAAGGCCTGATTCCGCGTCCCTTGCAGAAAGGACAGGTAGTATAGCTGATCTCCTGAATCGTGGACTGCTTTTTCTGTCGTGACAGTTCCAGAATGCCGAACTTGGAAATCTTGGAGAGCTGGATTCGCGCCCGGTCCACGCTCATGGCCTTTTTGAATGTCTTTTCCACGTCCGCTTCGTGCTTCCGATCAAGCATGTCGATAAAATCGATCACGATCAATCCGCCCAGGTCTCTCAGGCGCAACTGCCGGGCGATCTCTTCGGCCGCTTCAAAGTTCGTCCGGAAGGCGGTTTCTTCGACGTTTCGTTTATTGGAACCCCTTCCGGAATTGACATCAATCGTGATCATGGCTTCCGTCGGGTTGATGATCAGATACCCGCCGGACTTCAAGTCCACGCGCTCCTGGTAGATCACGCGGATCTGGTCTTCGAGATTATACCGGTCAAAAATAGGGTTTTTATCCTTGTTGAGCTTGATCATCCGGACGGTCCGGGGCATCACGGCCTTGCAGTAGGCCCGCATCTTCCGGAAGGTGTCCACATCATCTACCAGGATTTCCTCTATTTCCGAGGTAAAATAATCCCTCAGCGAAAGGATCCCGAAATCGCTTTCCTGGTAAATCAGCGCCGGGGCGGGCGTCGCTTTTGCGCGCTTCTGGATTTCTTTCCACAATCGGGAGAGATGCTGATAATCCCGTGCCAGTTCCTGTTTGGTCCGGTTCATCCCCGCGGTGCGAACGATGAAGCCGATCTCATCTTCGATCTTGATCTGTTCCATCAGGGCTTTCAGGCGCTTGCGGTCGTCTTCGTCTTCGATCTTTCTGGAGATGCCGCTGCTGTCTTTATTCGGCAGCAGGACAAGATAACGGCCGGGCAGGGAGATATAGGCGGTCAGCAGCGCCCCTTTACGCTCGCTGACTTCTCTCAGAATCTGTACCAGCACTTCCTGTCCGACTTTCAGAGACGTCTTGGCCTGAGAGATGTTTTCGTTTTTCCCGTTTCCCTTGCGCTCTGTAAAGTATTCGGGACTGACATCCCGCAGGGGCAGGAATCCGTCCTTCCGGCCGCCGTAATGAACGAAAGCCGCCTGCAGGCCGCGCTCGACCTTTTGCACAATGCCCTTGTAAATATTTCCGGTGATGGGTTCCTTAATCGCCATCTGGATGTTGAAATCAATCAGCTTGCCATCATCCACAATGGCCATTCGCTTCTGTTCAGGATGAACAGCATTAATGAACATTTCTTTTTTCATAGTGATCCTTTTTGGTATCCGGAGGTCCGGCAGGCCATCATCCGCGGCTGCTGCTGCGAAAGAGGGAAATTATTGCATCCCTTTCAAACCCGCGTTTTTTTGCCCTGTTTTTCTATTCCCCGGAAACCGATGTTTTTTATATCAGGGCGGATACATCGCCCTTTCCAATACGAATGACGTCCACGCAGTCATCCACGAGACTGACCACGCTGGACTGGCCGGCGGCGAGAATGCCGCCGTCAATCACCAAATCCACGCAATGCCTGAATTTCTTTTCAATCTCCACGGGATCCGTCATAATTTCGCCGGCTTCGTTTTTGACGCTGGTCGAGATAATCGGCTGGCCCAGCTCTCCCACCAGGGCCTGGCAGATATGGTTGTCCGGCACACGGATCCCCGTCGTCAACCGCTTCGGGAGAATGATCTTCGGAACCAGGCGGGATGCTTCGAGAATAAAGGTATAGGGACCCGGCAGGAGACGCTTCATGGTTTTGTAGGCATAGTCGGAGACGCGGGCATAGCGGCTGATATCTTTCAGGTCCGCGCAGACAAAGCTGAAGGGCTGTTTCTCGCTTCTTTTTTTAATTCTATAGATCTTCTCTATCCCTTTTTTATTGTATAAATCACAGCCCAGCCCGTAGACCGTGTCAGTTGGGTAAATAATAATTCCTCCGTTACGCAGGATGTCGGCCGCTTTTTTGATCAGCCGCATCTGGGGGTTCTGGCTGTTGATGGCGATCAGCATAGCACATTCTTCCGATTCCAGGAGCCTCAAGTGGACAATTTCCGCGGCATATTTATCAGAATAAAGCGGGATTGGCAATCATCATCTTTCCGTGCCGATCAGCGTTTTTCTTTCCGGTGGTTGTTATTGAGCCTATCCTTGCTGAGTTTGTACTGGACGCTGTCCACCAACGCGTGCCAGCTTGCTTCAATGACATTTTCCGAGACCCCGATCGTGCTCCACACCTCGTCCTCGTCCCGGGTATCGATCAGCACTTTCACCAGCGCCGCCGTTCCTTCGCTGCCTTCAACAATCCGGACCTTGAAGTCCACCAGGTGCATGGCGTCGATTTGCGGGTAGAACTTGGTCAGCGCCTTCCTCAGCGCATTGTCGAGGGCGTTGATGGGGCCGTTCCCCTCGGCGGCCGTCACCTCCTGTTCATCGCCCACGGAGATTTTAATTGAAGCCTGGGCCAGCGGCGGCTCGTTCCCCCGTTTGGCAATCAGCACATGATAGCTTTCCAGGTTGAAAGGTTCGACGAACTCGCCGGTCTGCTTTTTGATCAGCAGAGACAACGATCCTTCTGCCGCGTCAAACTGGTACCCGCGATCTTCCATTTTTTTGATTTCCCGGACGATCTTTTTGCTGGTCGCTTTATCCAGCCCCAGATCGACGCCGAGCTGCCGTGCCTTGTACTCAATGTTGCTCTTGCCCGCCAGATCCGAAACCAGGACGCGCTGCTGATTGCCCACCAACTCCGGCCTGATATGTTCATAGGCGGCCGAATTCTTGACAACGGCGCTGACATGAACCCCGCCTTTATGGGCAAAGGCGCTCCGCCCGACAAAGGGTCTTGCATTGAGCGGCGGCACGTTGGCAATATCGCTCATATAGTTGGACAGGTTGGTGAGATGTTGGAGGGCCTCGTCGGTCAGACAGCGTTTCTTCATCTTCAACTGGAGATTCGCCATGATCGGGATCAAATCGGCGTTTCCGCATCGCTCCCCGAAACCATTTATGGTGCCCTGGACCATTTTGACGCCCGCATGTACGGCGGCCAGGGAATTGGCCACGGCGACGCCGCCGTCATTGTGGGCGTGGATGCCCATCTGCCGCAGAGGGATCAAGCCGGACACTTCCTGGATGACGGTGGTGATCTCGTGGGGAAGCGTTCCTCCATTGGTATCGCACAGGACAATCAGATCCGCCCCCGCTGCCAGGGCCGTTTCCAAGGTTTTGCGTGCGTAAGCCGGATTTTTTTTATACCCGTCAAAGAAATGTTCCGCATCATAGACGACCTCCTTGTCCTGTGACTTGAGGTAGGCCACGGAATCGCGGATCATTGCGAGATTCTCATCCGGCGCAACCTCGAGAATCTGGATGACGTGGAGATCCCAGGTCTTTCCGAAAATGGCCACCGCCGGCGTCTGTGCGTTCAACAGCGCCTGAAGGTTCGGACAGTCCTCCGGGCGGGTGTGCGCCTTTCTCGTGCTGCCGAAGGCGGTGAGGCGGGCATGCCTGAAAGGCGCTGTCTTCGCCAGTTCGAAAAAACGGACATCCTTGGGATTGGAGCCGGGCCAGCCGCCTTCTATATAATGAAACCCCATATCGTCGAGCCGCAGGGCGATCCGCAGTTTTTCCTCGGCGGAAAAATTGATCTGCTCACCCTGTGTGCCATCCCTCAGGGTTGTGTCGTAAATCAGAACATCCCATGTTTTTTTCATCGCTATTGCCTCTCTGGACAAAAAAACCGTTATCACGGCCCTGATAACGGTTTTTTTGTTTTTATTTTTTTAAAACACTACCGGATCATCAGGCCGCCAGTATGCCCAGACCTAATTATGATCTCGATCATTATAATTGCCGTTGTGTTTCCCAGCATTTGAATGATTCCGACCTTCCTGCCGTTTCTCGACACGCATAAAACGTCTTCGCGGATTTGTCAATATGAAAAATGGACTTTCAGAATTTTTTATAGATCTGATTTTTGATTATATAGTGACGAACGCTGTCGGGCACAAGATAGGTGATGGATTTCCCAAGACGGGCCCGTTGCCTGATGTTGCTGGCCGAGATGTCCAGGAAGGTCACATCCCGGAAAAAGATGATATGACCGGTGGGGCCTTTGAATCCCTTCAAGTCGTCGTCATAGACAAACCGGGCGGCAAAATCGGGAGGGACAATCCCCGTCAGGCCCCTGTTTTCATAGTCGGGCCGCGTCATGACGACAAAGTTGCACAGCAGCAAAAGTTTTTCCCACTCCTTCCAGGTCTGGATGGCATGAAACGCGTCCTGTCCGACGATGAAATACAATTCCAGTTGCTTCAGGTATTTCTCCAGGAAGTACTCAATCGTGCTGACGGAGAAGGATTTGCCCTCACGCTGATTCTCTACATCGGAAAACGAAAAACTCGGGTTATCCTCGATGGCCAGCCGGATCATCTGTTCCCGGTGATAAAAAGACGTGATATCAGCCTCGATTTTATGAGGCGGCCTCGATGCGGGTGTGAAGATAATGCGGTTTAGATTGAAAATCTCCAGAATTTCCTCGGCACACCGCAGATGGCCGAGATGGATCGGATCGAATGTCCCTCCCAGTAATCCCCATTTCATGTTCTCACCTGTCCGTTTCCATAAATAATGAACTTCGTTGTGGTTAATTCTTCCAGGCCCATGGGTCCATAAGCGTGCAGTTTCGTCGTGCTGATGCCGATCTCCGCTCCCAGGCCGAGCTCAAAGCCGTCACTGAAGCGCGTGGATGCGTTGACCAGCACGGTGGAGGAATTCACCTCATTCAAGAAGCGCTGGGCACGCGTGTAATCTTGCGTGATGATGGATTCCGTGTGCAGGGACCCGTATTGTTCGATATGGACGATGGCCGCGTCCAGATCTGGAACCACGCGCACCGCGAGGACCAGATCCAGGTATTCCCGATACCAGTCGTCCTCCGTCGCTTTCTCGATATTCGGCAGGATGGCCCGTGCTTTCGGGCAGCCTTTCAACGTGACGCCGGCATGCCGGAACTTTTCGGCGATGACCGGTAAAAACACATCCGCCGTATCCGCATGCACGAGCAGCGTCTCCATAGCGTTGCAGACCCCCGGCCGCTGGACCTTGGCATTCATACAGATTGCAGCGGCCATATCGAGGTCGGCGCCCGCGTCCACGAAGATATGACAGACCCCCTTGTAATGTTTGATGACAGGGATCCTGGACTGGCTCACCACTGCCCGGATCAGCTCTTCGCCGCCCCGCGGGATGATCAGATCGATGTATTCTTCCAGTTGAAGCAGCTCGTAAACGGCTGCCCGGTCGGTAACAGGAATAACCTGGAGAGCCGCCTCGGGCAGCGCCGATTTTTTCAGGACATCCTGAAGAATCCGGGCAATGGCGAGATTGGAATGGATGGCTTCGGAACCGCCCCGCAGAATGACGGCATTTCCCGATTTGAGACATAGCGCCGCCGCGTCGGCGGTCACATTGGGCCGGGATTCGTAGATGATGCCGATCACGCCCAGAGGGATGCGCATCCTGCCGACAAGCAGGCCGTTCGGGCGCCGCCACATCGACGTGATTTTGCCGACAGGATCAGGCAGGGCTGCCACTTCCCTGAGCCCCGCGGCCATCCCCTCGATAGCCGGCTCATTCAGGGTCAGCCGATCCATCATCGCCGGGGGGAGCCCCGTCCGGACGGCACCATCGAGATCTTTGGCGTTTTCTGCGATCAGGAAATCACGCCTCTCGACCAGCGCCTCGGCCATCCGCAACAGGACGCTGTTCTTTTCCTCTGAGTTGACCTTTCCTAAGGCCGCCGAGACCTTTTTTGCTTTTTTGGCAATTTCGATGACTTGTGTTTTTATATCCATCAGGCTTCCTATCTCTCTGCTGAAGGTGGGTTGCGGAGGATTTTCATATCCGTCTCCACTTGAATAGACATTGACAAACGGGTTGTTGTCTGTATAAAAGCCGCTTGTCTTTTTCTTTGTGCATTCGCTGTTGCTACCTTACAAAACGTGCCGGTCTCATGTCAAGGTGATTTGAACACGAAAAAGGGGAACCGGCGCATCCCGGCGATGGTTCTTTATTTACCGGAAATTAAAAGTATGGAATCCATAAGGGTTAAGGCAGGTCGAAAAGCCTACCGGCTGATCAAGGATGGCGGTTTTCATTTTGATCAGGTTGCCGGTTATTTCGGGCCGGCGGCCGGTCCCCGTTGGCTGGTTGCGAGCGGTTTTGACCTGACCCTGCTGCAGCAGGGTGTGCTGGGACGGTCCCGTCCTGTGTCGCTCATCGGCGCCTCCGCCGGCGCCTGGCGGTTTGCCGCCTGGGTCCAGCCGGAACCGGAAAAGAGTTACCGGACGCTGATGGAAAAATATATCACGACCATCTACACGCGAGCGGATACTGCCGCCACGGTCTTGAAATCCTTGCACACCATTATCGATTCCTACCTTGAAGACGATGCGCTGCCCTTCGCGATGGCCAACAAGCAGTACCGGCTGGCATTGCTCACGGTGCGTTCAAAGCACCTGGTTGCTTCGGAGTTGAGAATCATCCAGGCCCTCGGACTTGGCCTGTTCTTTCTTTTCAACGCGCTGAACCGTCAGGCCATGCACCGTTTTTTTGAGCGCGTCGTCTTTTACCAAGGCGCAAAACCCCCGCCTTTTTGCCTGGCAAAGACATTCCACGGGAAATTTGTGCCGCTGACGGAAGTCAATTTCAAATACGCCGTCATGGCATCCGGGGCGATCCCACTCGTGGTCGGCGGCGTCAAAAATATTTTCGGCGCGCCGACGGGCGTTTACCGGGACGGCGGGATGATCGATTATCACATCAACCAGTCCTATGCGGCCAAAGATGATGAGATCATATTGTTTTTTCTCCATCAGGAACGGATCGTCCCGGGATGGATGGACAAAAAGCTCAAACGCCGCCGGCCGCCGGATGATCTTCTGGACAATGTGCTGATGGTGCATCTGTCCGAAGAGTTTGTGGAGAAACTCCCCTACGGGAAAGTGCCGGACCGGAGTGATTTCAAGACCTTTATCGACGACCCGGCGGCCCGCATCCAATACTGGCGGCAGGCCGTCGAACAGGCGGCCCCTCTGGGAGAGCAATTCCTGGAACTGGTCGCCGGCGGCAGGATCAGAGATGTTGTGGAACCGCTGGGGCATGACCATGACGGGAATTTTTAATCATGGATTTTCCCGGGTTTGGAAAGATCCTGTTGATCGTCGGTCTGATCCTGGCGGGATTGGGGTTGCTGTTCATGCTGGGCGGAAAAGGCCCGCTGTCCTGGATCGGGCGTCTTCCCGGGGACCTTTACTTCAAGAGCGAGAGATTCAGCTTCTACTTTCCGCTGGCCACCGGCCTGCTCATCAGCATAGTACTGACGCTCGTCCTCTGGTTCATCAACCGCCGATAAGATCGTACTTCCCTCCGGAAAAGCTCACAAAAAAACAAAACCCCGCCGGAGGCCTTGTGGCTGGTCCGACGGGGAGTAATTGTGCGGGGTCAATATAGCGTCTGGATTCCTTTCTCATGAATCCGCCGCCGGTTTACGGAATAAAGAGGTCCCGTGTGGAAAAATTGGGTTCACTGGTCAGGTTCACGCCGAGGCGCCGCAGGCCCCCCTCGTCGCCGGGAGTGGGCATGTGGGTCATGTGCACTTCGCAGCCACGGAGGTCCTTGAGCTTTTCGATGGCCAGTTGCGCCGCCGGATTCGTCGTGGCGCTGATACTGAGCGCGATGAGGGTCTCTTCGAGATCGAGACTGACGGACTTTTCGTTCAGGATATCCGTCTTCATGCTCCGGATAGAATCCGTGATGTAGGCGGGGAGCAATTTGATCTTGTCGGGAACATCGGCCAGATGTTTGATGGCGTGCAGGATCAGGCTTGACGCCGCATGCATGAGCGGCGAATTGTTGCCGGTAATGATGACGCCGTCTTTAAGTTCGATCGCTGCGCCGCAGAAAATGCCCTCGTTGCCTTTATTTAGTTTTTCAGCTGCTCTGCCGGCCTGCCAGGCCGGCTCGACCACGCGCCGGTCTTCCGGCCTGAGCTGGAAATCGCTGATGAAGAGCTGCAGCCGCTGGACCGTTTCCCGGTCCGCGAACCCCATGGCATACTCACAGCGATAGCGGAAGTAGCGCCGCAGGATCTCCTGCTTCGCCGCTTCCCGCGTGACGTCGTCGTCGATGACGGCAAAGCCGGCCCGGTTGACACCCATGTCCGTGGGGGAGCGGTAAAAGGATTCCCCTCCGGTGATTTTTCCGAGGATCCTTTTCAGTACGGGAAAAACCTCCACATCGCGATTGTAATTGACCGCCGCTTCGCCGTAGGCTTCGAGGTGAAAGGGATCGATGAGATTGAAATCCCGGATATCCGCCGTGGCCGCTTCATAGGCCACATTGACCGGGTGCTTGAGCGGCATGTTCCAGATGGGAAAGGTTTCAAACTTGGCATAGCCGGCTTTGATCCCGCGCCGGTGTTCGTGGTAAAGCTGCGACAGGCAGGTGGCCAGCTTGCCGCTGCCGGGTCCGGGGCCGGTGACAATCACGAGCGGTTTTTCGGTTTCGATGTAAGTATTGGCCCCGTATCCTTCGTCGCTGACGATCGCCTCCACATCCGTCGGATACCCTTTGGTGAAGCGGTGCGTGAAAACCTTGATGTTGCGCCGCTCCAGTTTATTTTTAAAGAGTTTCGCCGCCGGTTGATCATCGTAGCGCGTGATCACCACCCCCAGGACATCAATGTCCCATCCCCTCAGATCGTCAATGAGCTTGAGGGTGTCCGAATCGTAAGTAATGCCGAAATCGGCCCGAATTTTCTTTCTTTCAATGTCTCCGGCATAGATGCACAGCAGGATATCGGCCTTGTCCTTGAGTTCCCGGATGAGTCTCATTTTCACATTGGCATCATAACCGGGCAGTACCCTGGCCGCATGAAAATCGTAAAGCAGCTTGCCTCCGAATTCGAGATAGAGTTTGTTGTCGAATTGCCGTACCCTTTCGACAATTTTCGCCGTCTGTTCCTGTATATAATGCTCGTTGTCAAATCCTTTTTTATCGCTCATGGATGCTCTCCGTTTCCCTGCGATGGTTTTGAAAATCATTTGATCGATGGAATGGTTTGACTCGGAATCAGAAATCCCTTCAGCCCGCTCAGCGGAAGAAATGTGGCGCGGGCAGATCCTTGACCGTCGCACCAACGGAGCGATGCGTCGCCGGGAAGGCATCCGCAAGGCAACCGATGTTCTTGTCGAGATGGTGGCCGAGGCCGTCGCAAGCGGGATTCAAGCCAGTCACCTTCTGTTCGACAGCTGGTTTGCCTTTCCCGCAACCATGAGGAAGTTGCTCGCGAAGGGGGTGCATACCATCTGCATGCTCAAGGTCACGGAAAAGATCTTCTATCGCTACCAGGGAGAAGATCTCCATCTGGCGGCCATCTACAGGAAGATCCGCAAGCGGCGAGGCCGCGCCAAGATTCTCGCCTCGGTCATGGTCGAGATCGGCGAGGATGACAAGGGGGTTCCTGTGTCGGCAAAGATCGTGTTCGTCCGGGACAGGCGCAGCAAAAAGTGGCTGGCCCTGCTGTCCACCGATATCGCCTTGGGCGACGAGGAGATCGTCACGGTCTACAAACGAAGATGGGACATCGAGGTATTTTTCAAGATGGCCAAGTCGTTTCTCAACCTTGCTAAAGAATGCCAGGGGCGATCCTATGACGCGCTTGTCGCCCACGCCACCGTGGTGTGCTGCCGATACATCATGCTGGCCCTCGCCAAGAGGACGAACCAGGATCACCGAACGCTTGGAACCCTGTTTCAGGCGGAGACGCAAAAAATTTCACGCCCTGAGTCCCGCCCGCGCCCTGTTTAACTAAAAGATTCAGCGATGAATGTCAATGTTTTTCCGCCACGAAATCTGATGCGGCCTGTGTTGGCCCTTCGCCGACGGCCTGCCGCATGGCAGCAATGTTTCCTCGCCGTTGCTCTTTTCTCGTTTGCGCGGGCCAGGGGACTGCTTGCCGGTCTCGTTTAGGGACGATTTCCCGGTTATCCCCACAGGACCAATCCTGTTTCCTGCCTGGATGCCAGTTTTTCATTATACGGCAGGACCCGCAGGCCGTAACTGTACGGTCCGTTTTCCCGGATGAAGTATTCAACGGAAAAAGTGAGAATCCCGTCCGCGCCTTTGTTTGCGATGCGCATCGGCAGATATTCCGTATGGGCTACATTGTCCTGCCCGTCCCTGCGGCCGATAACCAGTTCCACCATAATCTCGTGGGGTTCAATCTTGCCCGGATCAACCCGCGCGGTCAGCTTCAGGGATTCGTTCACGGGGATGTTATCGCCATGAATCCCTTCGACGGTTACGTCCAGCAGCTTGACGGAAGAGAAACGCATGGGGATCTTCCGTTTCCAGTCGGCCAGCGCCCTGGCCATCACAAAATCGTCCCGGGTGAGTTCCTGCGTCCTGATTGCAGTGGGCAGATACATCCCCTGATAGTATTCCATCAGCATCCGTTCCGTATTGAATCGGGGGATGATGCTTTCCATCGACCGTTTGATCATGGCAATCCACTTCTCCGGAATGCCCGATCCCTGGCGGTCGTAGAACAGCGGGACGACGGTGTTTTCCAACAGCGCATAAAGAGACTGGGTGTCTTCTTCATCGGCATTTTCAGTCTCGGCGGAATAATTCCGCAGGACCGGTCCGATGGTCCAGCCGTTGGCGCCGTCATAGCCTTCACACCACCAGCCGTCGGAGACGCTGAGGTTGAGAACCCCGTTGGCCACCACCTTGATGCCACTGGTGCCGCTCGCCTCGTAGGGCCGGCGGGGGGTGTTGATCCAGACATCCACGCCCTGAACTAAATGCCGGGCGATGCGGATATCATAGTTCTCGATGAAGAAAATCCGTCCCCGGAAACGTTCATCCTTGCAAGCGTCAAGCACCTGTTTGAGAATGCTTTTCCCGATCTCGTCATTGGGATGCGCCTTGCCGGCAAAAACGATATGCACCGGCCGGGTTTCATGGTTGACGATCCGGGCCAGGCGGTCCAGGTCGGACAGAAGCATGTTCGCCCGCTTGTACGGGGCAAACCGCCGCGAGAAGCCGATCAACAGGGCCGCCGGATTGATGCGCGAATAAAGCTCCTCCCGCCAGTCCTTGGAGTAACCGTATTTGGACCAACTGCGGGACAGATAATCCCGGAGCAGATCGATGGTCCGCTGTTTGATTTCATGACGGGTCCGCCACAAAAGGATGTCCGGGATGTCGTGGACCCGTTTCCAGCGCTCCGTGTCCGTCAGGCGCCCTTCCCAGTTCATGCCCAGGTAGGTGTCCAGGAGTTCTTTCATGCGCGGCGCCAGGTAGGACAGGATATGGGAGCCGTTGGTCACATGTCGGATGGGGATGTCGTCGTCATTATAGCCCTTCCAGACGTCGCGCCACATGTGGCGGGCAAGCTGCCCATGGACGCGGCTCACGGCATTGCGCCGATGCGTGAGTTTGAATGCCAGGATGTTCATAAAAAACGGTTTGTCGTCGCCGCTTTCCTTCAGGCCCGATTCCCAGAACTGCGACCAGGACATCCCCGACCAGTTGACGAAACTGCAGAAGTAATGTTCCATCAGGTCCCTGGTAAAGCGTTCGTTGCCCGCCTCCACCGGGGTGTGGGTGGTGAAAACCGCGCTGCCGCGGACGACCTCGCTGGCCTCCTCAAAAGAGAGCCCGTCGGCCGTCATGCGTTCGGCGATCAGTTCAAACAGCAGAAAGGCCGAATGGCCTTCGTTGATGTGATAAACGCGCGGCTTGATTCCCAGCCGATTCAACAGCCGGACCCCGCCCATCCCGAGCAGAATCTCCTGTTCAATGCGGGTCCGCTGATCGGCGCTGTAGAGCCGGGACGTGATTCTCCGGTCCTGCAGCGTATTTCCCGGCACATCGGAATCCAGAAGATAAAGGGTGACGCGGCCGACCTTGACTTCCCAGATATTGGCATAAAGGGTCCGCCCCGGCAGCTCCAGAGAGATCTGCACCTCTTTGCCGCGGTCGTCCCGGACAATCTGTACGGGCATATTGGAAAAATCGTTTTCCGGGTACTCCGCTATCTGCAAGCCGTTTTTATCAATGACCTGCTTGAAATAGCCGTTTTTGTAGAGCAAACCGACGCCGACAAGCGGCAGATTGATGTCGCTGGCCGTCTTCAGGTGATCGCCGGACAGCGTGCCAAGGCCTCCTGAATAAATAGGCAGGCACTCATGAAGCCCGTACTCTGCTGAAAAATAGGCAATCGGCGACGACCATTTGATATCCGTGGAAAATTCAGAATTCTTCGGCGGTTCGCGGTCATTCAGATAGTCATCGAAGCGCTTCATGACCTGTTCATAGAGGTTCATGTAGCTCTGGTTTTCCGACGCCTCCAGGAGGCATTCGGGAGAGAGTGTCTCCAGCATCATGACGGGATTGTTGTTCATTTGCGACCAGATTCTCGGATCGAGCGATGCATAAAGATCCAGGGCTTTCGGATGCCAGGTCCACCACAGGTTGTAGGCAAGTTCCCGAAGCCGGGAAATCCTGTCCGGCAGGGTGGCTACTGCCGTGAATGTCCGGAAGTGCGGCTGGGTGGAAGCCGTTCCGGCAAAGGTATATTTTACCTCGGCCAGGGCCAGTTTTTTCGAGCGATCATCGGCTGCAAGGCGTGCCTTTTCATAGGCCAGTAAATAGCTCTGAAAAAAATCTTTCCAGTTGGCCTTGAGGGCGATGGTTCGTGCTGCTTTGCGTCGCTTGTTGAGCTCGGCGTCTTCCCAGTGGATAAAATCTGCAAAGATGTCATGAAGGTGGTCCTCAATGAGCCGGATCGGCTGCCCTCTGCGGTTTAACAGAATGACGCCGCCGTCGGCGCCGCCTGTATCCCTCACCCACAGGCCGAATCCGGCCTGATCCGTGGTGACCGTAGGAACCGCATAGGCTACGCTTTCCAGGGGGGTATAGCCCCAGGGTTCGTAGTAGGAGGGAAAAACGCCCAGATCACACCCGGACAGCGCTTCATAGTAGGTCATGTTGATCAGGCCATCGTGGCCGTTCAGATAGGCGGGGCTGAAGATTACATGCACCCGGTTCTGCGGCAGATTTTTAAGTCCCACGCGGTTGCAGGTCTGCAGGATAGGATCGGACGCCTCATTCTGGAGGCGGTGGGTCGAAATGGGCGGATTCCCGGGCTCCCATTTGCTGTAATCTCCCTGCAGCGCGGGAATCAGGTCCGTGTGTCCGCCGATGACAAAGAGAAAGGCCAGGACTGTCTGGTTTTCAGCGATCTCTTTGTCGAGGCGGCCCAGGGCTTTCAGAAAAACATCCACCCCCTTGTTGCGGAATTCATAACGACCGGAAATGACCACTATTTTCGTGTTTGCGGGGAAGTCCTTCCTGAGAAAGCGGGTGGCCGCGGCAAGCAGCTTTTCCCGGGATTTCAACGCCGGGTCGCGGTTTTGGGTCAGATCCGGCACATGTTCGAGATCCAGTCCGTTGGGCGTAATGACATCGGGACAGCGGCCGAGGAAGTTTTTGGCCTCTGCCGCTGTAATCTCACTGACCGTGGTAAAACAGTCGGCTTCCCGCGCGGCGGCCGTCTCCATGGAATATTTCGCCGCGATGTTATGGGCGCTTGCCTCCCGCTGCGGTGCGATGTTCTCCATGGCGGTATAAATGTCCATTCCCGCTCCGGCCAGGCATCTCCCCAGGATCGTCGCATGCGTGGTAAAAACGGTCCCGATTTCGGGGGCTTTCTTTTTCAGAGCCAGCAGGCCCGCTCCGCACATCCATTCATGAAACTGGGCGACCGCCGGCTCTCCCTGCGGCCGGGCCAGCAGATTGTAGATGGTCGCGATGACTTCGCCGCAGGCATAACTGAACATGACCGGCTCCACATAGTCCCAGCCGCCGGCGATGGAATCGACGCCGTAGTCCTCCCAGATCCGGTAAAGGAGCTGATCCTTGTTATATTTTTTTCCAAAACCAACGAGGACAACCTTGGGTTCGCCGGGAATCTTCCACCGACCGAAACGGCAGGGGAGCTCCTGAATTGCCGTCCCCTCCCGTATCTTTGCCCAGCAGGCCTCATCGGTTTCCTCAAATTCCAGATTCGTTTTCAGATCCGGTCCCAGCAGAAAATACCGGTCGCCATAGACCGCCAGGGCTTCCCGGAGCTTGCTGGTGATGACCGTATAGATCCCCCCGCCTTTGTTGCAGACCTCCCAGCTGGCCTCAAAGAGATAACCGTATTGGGAAACTGTCATGCTTGACCCTCCTCATTTGCACCCGATGATTTCCGCGATGTTCCCCGAAGGTTTCATAGTCCATGAAGCGGAAAGGACGTGCTTGAAAAATCGCCGTCATGGCGCTACGTTAAAGATTTCCACCCCCCGCGGCGGTTTGAAATGAAATAACGATTCCGGTAGTTGATGATTGATCCTGATGTCCTGAAAACGGATGCGTGTGAGATTGCCATAGGCATCGGAAAAACGGCATTGCACAATCTGGAAGCTGTTCCGGTCAACGGTCAGGTGAAGCCGATCCGTTCCAAGATCGTTCTGCTTCGGAATGAGGACCAGCAGGTAATGACCCTCTTTGTCCGTCGCCTCGGGCGACGCATATCCGACTTTAAAATCTTCCTGAAGCCTGCCGATGCCGGACAGAAAGCGGATGATCAGCTTCGAGCGATACATCGCTTTCGCATCGTGGACATAAACCACACGATCTTCCGGCACATAGAGCCAGGCTTTTTGGGGATTTACAACGAGCTTTTTGGATTTCGGCCGCGTGTATTCCCAATACATCCGACCGGGATTTTTGAAGTAAAAGGTCCCTTCCTCCCGTTCCGTCTTTTTAATGGATGCAAGAGTCAGCTCCTGAACGAACTTCGCCGTGAGGTCCTGTGTTATGTCATACGTTTCCTGCATCTTCGCGATTAACTGTTCCAGGGGTGGCGTTTCGGCGGCCCCGGCGCGGGTTATCCAGGGGATCATCAGGACAATGGCCATCGCCAGCACGGATAAAACAAAAAAAGGTAAATAACCCTTTGCCATCCTGTCATTGCGGAAAAGGAAAAGTACAAAAAACTGGCATGATTTTTTCAAGGGGTTCATAACTCCATCCGGTAGACGACTTAAGTTGCAGAGATTACAGGGTGGTATTCTATCTGTCTGTATTTGTTCGCATTTATTGCTGCTCAAACGGGGTGCATTACGGTGTTTAATCGTCTCTATTGAGCACTTACAACAGTTATCAACATCATTATCAACAACCTTTTCCACATGCCTGTGAATATCAACCTTAAGTGCCCGGATCAAGTGAAAATTTATAGACCGCGCCACGCCGCCTGCCTTAATCTATCCTGATCCGCCAGCCGAAGGGATCTTCCTTCTCTCCATACTGGATCTGAAGGATTTCATGATACAATTTTTGCGTCAGGGGGCCGATTTTCCCGTCATTGATGATGTAATCCATGCCCTTGTAAAACATCTGGCCGACGGGGGAAACAATCGCCGCTGTGCCGGACGCGAAGACTTCCGTCAGCGTCCCCGCGGCCAGGGCGGCCAGAATCTCATCCATTGAAAGGGGCCTTTCCGACACCCGGATTCCCCAGCTTCCGGCCATCCGGATGACGGAGTCGCGCGTCACGCCGGGAAGAATCGATCCGGCCAGCGGGGGCGTGATCAGCTCATCGGCGATCAGAAAAAAGATATTGCTGGTGCCCACCTCTTCCACATATTTCCGTTCAACGGCGTCGAGCCACAGGACCTGCGTATACCCCTTTTCCATGGCGATTTTGCTGGCGTAAAGACTGGCCGCGTAATTGCCCGCCGCCTTGCAGTACCCGATGCCGCCCTTCACGGCGCGGACATAGTCTTCGCTGACATAGATCTTTGTCGGGCTGAAACCCTCGGCATAGTAGGCGCCCACGGGCCCGACGACGATGAAAAACAGGTATTCGTTCGCCGCATGCACACCCAGTGCCGCCTCTGTGGCGATCATGGTGGGACGGATATACAGGGAGGTTCCTTTGCCCTTTGGAATCCATTCCCTGTCAAGAATGACGAGTTTTTTTATCGCCTCGAAAAACAGCTCCGGATCGACCGTCGGCATGCAGAGCCGCTGGGCCGAAGCGTTCATGCGTCCAATATTTTCCATGGGTCTGAACAGATAGATTTCGCCCTGGCGGCCGCGATAAGCCTTCAGGCCCTCAAAAATAAGCTGGCCGTAATGGAGGCATAGCGCGGTCGGATCGAGGGAGATGGTACGATAAGGTTCAACAACCGGGTCATGCCAGCCGCGATCCTCATGATACTTCATTGTGAAGAAATGGTCGGAAAAGATTTTCCCGAACCCGAGGCTGGATTCATCCGTTGGAATTGGTTTTCTTTTGTCCGGCGAGCATTCATGAACCTTGACATCCATGCGCCTGTCTCCTCTCATTTTAAATGATTTCGATGGACCCCCATATCATCAAATCATTCTGCGATCAAGATTTCTGTATTGAATTGCCTCGGCCACGTGAGAGGCGCGGATATGCTCCTCTTCTTCGAGATCGGCGATGGTCCGTGCAACTTTCAGTATTCTTGAATAGGCCCGGGCGCTCATACCCAGTTTGTCGATGGCCATTTCCAGAAGACGCTGGGAGTCCTCGTCGATGATGCAATGCTGCCTGATTTGCTTGTCGGACATGCGCGCATTGCAGAACGTATCCGGGGTCCGGAAACGATCCTTCTGCCGGCGCCGGGCGGCTTCAATCCTGCCTTTGATGGCAGCAGACGATTCGCCGCTGTGCTTTCCCCTGAGATCTCTATATCTTACGGCGGGCACCTCAATGTGAATATCGATTCGATCCAGCAGGGGCCCGGAAATTTTCGCCTGATACTGGCGGATCTGCTGGGGGGAGCACCGGCAGGCCCTGTGCGAATCGCCAAAATGGCCGCAGGGGCAGGGATTCATGGCCGCCACGAGCATGAACCGGGACGGATAGGTCGCCGTCATGGCCGCGCGCGTGATCGTGACACGACCGTCCTCAAGGGGCTGCCGGAGCGCTTCGAGGACGTTTCTACGAAACTCCGGCAGTTCGTCGAGAAAAAGCACGCCGTGGTGCGCCAGGCTGATCTCCCCGGGTCGCGGAATATGGCCGCCGCCGATGAGACCGGCATCCGAAATCGTATGGTGAGGCGCGCGAAAGGGACGCGCAGCAATTAGACCGCCCTTCTTGTTCAACAGGCCGGCGACGGAAAATACCTTTGTGGTTTCAATGGCTTCTTCAAAAGACAGGTCGGGCAGAATCGAGGACAGGCGCTGGGCCAGCATGGTTTTGCCGCTGCCGGGCGGTCCGATCATGATCACATTATGGCCGCCTCCGGCGGCGACTTCGAGGGCCCTTTTCGCCTGTTCCTGCCCATGAATCTCACTGAAATCAAAGGGATATTGTAAATTGTGCCGGAAGATGTCCTCGGCGTCGACCAGCACCGGCTCGATGGACATCCGGCCCCCGAGAAATTCGACAACATCGGACAAATTTTCAACGGGAATGACATGCAGCGCCTTGACCATGCCGGCTTCCACGGCATTTTCCCGCGGCACGATAATGCCTCGCACCCCCATTTCACGGGCCTGGAAGGCAGCGGACAGGGCGCCGCAAATCCCCTTGACGGCGCCGTCCAGGGACAACTCGCCGATCAGAAGGTAGTCCCGGCACCGGTCCGGATCGACCAGTCCCTCAGCCGCCAGGATCCCGACGGCTATGGGAAGATCAAACCCGGTGCCTTCCTTTTTGATGTCCGCAGGCGCCAGGTTCACCGTCACATGGGTGGGGGGGAACCGGTATCCGGAGTTCTTGATGGCGGCCTTGATCCGGTCCTTGCTCTCCCGCACGACGACGTCCGGGAGTCCCACTGTGGAAAACTGCGGCAGTCCGGGGGAGATGTCGATTTCGACCTCCACGGGATAAGAATCGATGCCGATGATGGTGCTGCTCATCACTTTTACGATCATGTCGGAGAAATCCCCAGTTTTTTTAATCTATTATAAAAGAAGTCTTTGGATCGCAAGATAAATTTTGAAAAATCCACGTAAAAATTTTTCCCGTCTTGACTGAAGGCGTTCCATGTGCTAAGGGCTATGCAGAATTTTCCCGGTTCTTTGTTTTTCAATGCTTGCGAGCCATTATTCATCGGCCAGGCAAAGCGCTCCCGTGAAACAGCCGATAGCACACCCTTATGACAAACAAACTGTCCCATCTCGACGAAAAAGGCCATGCGCGCATGGTTGATGTGACGCGCAAGGCGGCGACGGCGCGCACGGCTGTCGCCCGGGGAAAGGTTCTGATGCGGCCCGGTACGCTGGCATTGATCGAGGACGGCGCGATGCAGAAGGGCGACGTTCTGGGGGTGGCCAGGATCGCCGGCATCATGGCGGCCAAACGGACCAGCGACCTGATTCCGCTGTGTCATCCCCTGATGTTGACCGATATTGACGTCCGGTTCTTTCCCAGCCATTCACAGGGTGAACTGACCATCGAAGCGACCGTCCGCACTGTGGGAAAAACCGGTGTGGAGATGGAGGCCATGACAGCCGTCGGCGTTGCGGCCCTGACCATCTATGATATGTGCAAGGCGGTGGACCGGCAGATGATCTTGTCGGATATTAAACTGTTGAGCAAGCGGGGCGGCAAGAGCGGCGTCTTCAAACGGGAAGAATGACAGTCATCTTATGGATCAGCTTAACCCATGACTGCACAAATATTTAAAATCCGGCGGGATATCCTGATTCCCTTCGGGATCAGCGCAGGACTGCTGTTGTGCCTGCTGATCCTGGCCCTGCTGGGAAATGGGTCCGCCCTGGAACGGGTTTTTCTTGTTGCGATCACCCTGATCACGATCGCCTTCTTTCTAATTGCCTGGGACCGCAGGATCACGATAACAGATCAGGGAATCGTCATCAGAAAGTTTTTCAGGACAAAGGAGATCCATCGGGACGAGATCAATCATGCGGGTTGTGTGATCCTGCGTAAAAGGGTCTATCTGCTGCTGACCACGACCAGGGGATTTATTATCCTGTCGAACGCCTATGAGGATTTTTCCGCCCTCATCCGCAACATCGTCGCTCAGGTCGGCCCGGAGAAAGTGGAGGAGGAAGTCCGCGCCCAGGCAGAAAGACCCGTTAGAAACCGGGCGGACGTGATTTCCCTGTGGTTCGCTGTGGTGATCATTTCCGGCCTGATCATTTTAAAACTGTCATCCATTTGACCAGGCTGCAGCAAAGGAAAGCGGAGGGGGGGGAGAAAACCTTATCCATGACTAAAATGCCTTCACAAACGCCTTTGACAGAAAAGGCCAAGAGCAAAACCGTCTCTTCCATTGCAGAAGATATCCTTGAAAAAAAACTCGAAGATATCTCCACATTGCTGTGTTCCTCCGGTGGGAAAAAAAGCAGGATCTATGAAGATGTGATTTATATGGTGGAAAGAAGCCTGTTTAAAATCGCCCTGAAACGCTGCAATCATGTGAAATCCGCAGCGGCCGCCTACCTGGGAATCAACCGGAATACATTTCAGAAAAAGATGGCCAAATTGGAACTGGATGAAGAAAATAGCCGATGACGCCATCCATTCGCAAGCGTCGGCGTTATCGATAAGCGCTTGGGAAAATTAGGGACAGCGCCCCTATTTTCCGAGGGCGAAAATAGGGGCGCTGTCCCCATTTTCCCTGTCGCCATGGAAAATCATTCCGACAGACAATATAAAAAGACAAAAAGTTTTCAAAATGAATTCGATCGAAATGGTCAAAAAATACGGCGTCCGGCTGTTGAAGATTTCAAGATGTTGGAATATTTATGCGGGCGTCGATCCTGAACGGGCCACCGCCCCGGCCTTGGTCCTGTTCCCCTGCCGGAGCAATATCCTGTGCTGCGGACTGGCAGGCATCCTGACCGTCAAACGTGTTGAGCAGCCGGAGTGCGACGATCCTGGCAAGCACATGGACGCCCTGTTCAAAATCATCCATCGCGAGGATATAAGCAAAATCATCGACGGCGCCATTTCATCGGGGCGGTATCTGGATGGACCGGATACGCTTGCCGCCCTGGAACAGTGGATTTCGGTCTTAAAGTGGAATGAACCTTTCGAGCGTCTTTTTTATGACCCCCGGGAAGCCGCATATTTGACGGCTCTCTCAAAAAAGATGAACGCTTTCCTTGCGGAAGAACAATTTGCCCTGGAAAGCCGGGCCGCCCGTTTTTCGACGGGCGATCTGGAAATCATCAACAGCCGTCTGACCCGCATGAAGGATGTCTGCTGGGCTCTGGAAAAGGACATTCTGGATAATATCGGCGGGATTCTCAGGCTCGCCGGTTCCGAAAAGCCGGAAGATCTGGCGCCGGAATCCTTCAGAAAATACAGAAAAATCAACTTTCTGCTGAACGGTCTCGATCGCCTCGAAGTCCGGGGACGGGATTCGGCCGGAATCCAGATTTCCTTCACCCTGACCGCTTCCCGAGACCTTGCGGATGTCCTCGCGCGGCTCAGGGAAAGGGGGCTCCATGATGATTTCAGACAGAGAACGGCCGCCGGCGATCTGATCAACGGTTCCATTGAATGCTCGGAAGCCCGGCCCTTTTTATCCTTTACCTATAAAACCGCTTCGATTGTCGGCGAACTGGGCCGGAATATCCGGGAATTGCGAAAGGCTGTGGCGCAGGATGCCGTCTTTCGCGAATTTGCCGTCAAAGGGGCCGCCTTCGGGACGACGCTGGCCCACACACGCTGGGCGTCGGTCGGTTCCATTACCGAGGACAATTGCCATCCCATCAACAATCACACGCTCAATAAAGGCATCCGGCGCTATCCGGCCTACGGCGAAGGGGACGGGACGATCAGCGTGGTCCTTAACGGCGATATCGACAATTACCAGCTTCTGCGCCGGCAGTTCGAAGCCGGACGCGAGTTGTTCGTTCCGGAAGTAAGCACGGACACGAAGATCATCCCCCTGCAGATCGAAAAATATCTTCGGGAAGGAAACGACCTGACGGAGTCCTTCCGGCGCGCCGTCTGCGACTTTGAAGGATCGCACGCCATCGCCATGACGAGCTCTCTGGAGCCGTCCCGGACCTTCCTCGCCCTGAAAGGCAGCGGCCAGACGATCTATGTAGGTCTGGCGCCCGACCGGTATGTCTTCTCCTCGGAGCTCTACGGCCTCGTGGAAGAAACGTCCGCTTTCATCAAGATGGACGGCGAAAAGCCCTCTATTCCCGGCGATTCCGAGTCCGCCGGTCAGATCGTGATCCTGGATCAAAATTCCGGGGGAGGCCTTCCCGGGATAAAATCATTTTACTACAATGGGTTGCCGCTGGCGTGGCGGGCGGCGGATATCCAGCAGGCCGAGATGACGACGCGGGATATTGACCGCGGCGCCTACCCCCATTTCTTTCTCAAGGAGATCAGCGAATCCGCCCTTTCCGTGCACAAGACCATTCTTGGCAAATACCGGATTATAAAGGAAAAAGACGGGACAAAGCAGGTCCGTTTCAATCTCGGCCCGGATATCGTTCCGGAAAAAGTCCGTCTGGCCCTGGTGCGCGACGAGATCCGCCGCGTGGTGGTCATCGGCCACGGCACGGCGGCGGTGGCGGGCGCCGCCGTATCGGACGCCCTGGAGCGGTATCTCCGCGGCGCGCGGATCAGGATCGAAGCGAAAATCGCCTCGGAACTGAGCGGCTTTCATCTGCAGGAGGGCCTGCAGGACACGCTGATCATTCCGATCACGCAATCCGGCACTACCACGGACACGAACCGCGCCGTGGCGATGGCCGCACAACGCGGCGCAGCGATCATCGCCATTGTGAACCGGCGTCAGTCCGATATCACCGGCAAGTCGGACGGCGTTTTTTACACCAGCGACGGCCGGGATATCGAAATGTCCGTGGCCTCCACGAAGGCTTTCTATTCCCAGATCATCGCCGGGCATATTCTGTCCCTATATCTTGCCCAGATGCTGAAAACGCTTCCCGACGAAGAGATCGCCGCGGAACTAGAGAACCTGGAGCAGGCGCCGGCGTTGATGCAACGGGTCCTGGAGCAAAAGGAAAAGATCCGCCAGTCCGTCCGGGATTGCGCCGGACAAAAAAAATATTGGGCTGTTGTCGGTAGCGGACCCAACAAGGCGGCCGCCGATGAAATCCGGATCAAGCTCAGCGAACTCTGTTACAAGACCATCTCCTCCGACGTGGTGGAAAACAAGAAGCACATCGATCTGTCGGCGGAGCCCCTTATCCTTGTCTGCGCCGCCGGCGCCCCGGAAGCGGTCACGGGCGACATTGTCAAGGATGTGGCCATCTTCAAGGCGCATAAAGCGGGCGTCATCGTTTTTGCCGATGAAGACGAGGCGCGTTTCGACCCCATTGCCGATGCCGTGATCGCCATTCCGCGGGCCCCTATGCCCCTGCCGGTCATTCTCAATACCGTGGCCGGCCACCTCTGGGGCTATTATGCGGCCTGCAGCATAGACGAGGAAGCCCTGTTCTTCCGGGAGTTCCGGAGCCGCCTGAACCTGACCGTCACCGACGCGGGCAGGCATCAGGCATCATTTTACGAAAAGATTGCAGACAGGCAATTCCGCAAGATGATCAGAGATTTTTCAACGTCCCTGCACGAGCGGCTGGCCGGCGGCGGTTTTTCATTGTCCGGCGTCGGCACGATCTCCGAGCTTGTGCTGCTGTTGAAATATGCCGTCGGCAAGATCCCCCTCGAAGACTTCTGGCAGGATTTCCGGGATGAAACCCTCTCTCCCATTGACCGTCTGGATACCTGCCTCGGTCACGCCATCGATGAGTTGTCGAGACCGATCGACACGATCCGTCATCAGGCAAAGACGGTGACGGTGGGAACCAGCCGCAAGGAACAGCCCTTGGAGGGCATGGTGTTTGAACTGCTGAAGGAATTGGGCGTTTCTCTCAGGCTGCTTACCGGCAGAAACGTCCTGGCCATCAGAAATGTTCAGCCGGCCATCGCGGCGATCCGGGGCTACACCCTGTACGCCGTCAATAACCTGGACCAGGAGGGCAACCCCCAGGACGCTTCCACAATCACCATCCGGCAACGGGGCGGGATTGCGCTGCAGATGAAATCGCGCGTGGAACAGGCCAACCTGCTCATGGGGGCAAAAAAAACCATTGTCGGCACGGGCCATGTTTATCTGGGCCGCGGCAAGACGGACGGGGCGCCGATCATGATCGTTCCGCTGCTTGGAGAAGGCGCAGGCGTCAAAAATCTGCTGCTGATTCACATCCGCTACAATGAGTCCCTGAGCCGGCCGGAAAAAATCGCCGTACTGGGCTACCGGTTTAATGACCTTCGCAATCTCATCAATGAATACAACCTTCCCTGGGACGACCGCTATCTGGAGTCCATTTCGCTGGAGGCGCTCTTCAGCGAGCCCGTCGAAATCGTCGCCGGCCAGATCAAATCAACCCTTGAAAAAAATGGGACATCCCTGAAAAACGCATAACAGGCACTTGCCCCGCTTTTTGGCAGTCATAACCCGGGCACTTCGCAACCCTTACTGCCGCCGATCCCCAGAACAGCCAATCATTTCAAGAATTCCCGTCTTTCCATACTTATTTTTGATTCATCCGGTTCATGCGTACTTTTGAGTTGATAATCTGATGAATTGAGCCTTGACAAAGTTACATCTACTAATGTTCGGTGGTGAAGATTCATCAGAGCTGATGATTACGCATCGAAAGAGTGTACACAGAGCAAATGGCGCGACGGCTCTCTGCCGCGTTACACTTGAGCGTATGTTATGCATTCTATGTTTCAATTTTCTGGAATAAAATCAACCAAGGCACGAATGGTCAATAAATAGCTTACAACGGCATCGTCCTCGATTCTTGATTTTGTTTCATACTCATGCATTACGTCGTTACCGTCCTTCCTTAACTTGTGCAAATTGAGGGACTTTAATTTTCTAAATCTGCTTTCAGCCAGAGACACGACTTTTACCAAGTCGTCTTTTGGTATCCCGTAATAATTGATTAGAATATGCTCAAGTAATGCTCTACACATAGCTGTCGAGGAAACATTTAAGCCATAGATATAGCCTTTAACAGCTTCATTGTACATTTCGACCAGCTTATCAGTTTTCTTCCTTATCTTCTCTGAGATGAATAAGCTCGGTGCTTTGCCCCATCGTCTATTAATACTATGAAAATCAAGTCCGATGACCTTTTCAAAATAATTCAAAGCACCCATTTGCTTATCTGTGAATGTCTCTGAAAGAAGATTATTGGCAATGATGTCATGTATAGCCACAAAAAGTTCATCTAATAATGATGCAGCATCATCCTCAACTGGATTAAAAGTCACGCCTATCATGCTGGGTAAACCATCAGATATCTTTTGCCAAAATTCTTCATGAGATTGACCTTTTGCCTTGGCGTCTTCCGCTGCCTTTCGCAATAGTTCAACTAATTCCTTTTCATATTTCTCTCTTTTCGGCCTTGCTATCTCGTCAATCGTAGTTTGGTAATCGGTAATATATTCGTCCCACCTTTTCTGAAAAATGGGAGGCACAACAGAAAATTTCGTTGGCTGATTTGCAAAGAAATGGTGCAATTGTCTATATGTTTCGTCAAGTTGATAGCATAGCTCGGCGATCTCAGGCTTTGCGTTGGGGAGCCATTTAAGATTTTTTAAAGAATTGTTCAGCTCAGATTTCAGCCGATTGAATAAAACCAGGAATTTTTCAATGTAAATTCGCATTTGATCATCTTGTTTTAATTATGTGTACAACGAGCCTGTAGAATAACTCCAAAACAATATTTTTGTGCAATTTTTAGGGGTCTTTTTACCCTTCCTTATCACCTGACTGTCGCTTATGGGGCATTCTCCGAAGTCGTTTTTTTATGCATCGTGCGCTGAATGCCGCTTCCTGACTTATTCTACAGGCTCAACGTCGGACATTAGCCATGCCGGATTTGTCGGCGGTTACTGCATCCGGTCGTTGGCACCACCCCATTAGTAGAAGCAGGAAATATTACCACTCGATTCGATTTGATTTTAAGAGATCTTGTGCCTTTACATGCCCTAATCTTGCGGCAGCTTTGACATCCGCTTCTGCCTGTTGACCATCGCCGATCAGTGCATAAGCCCCTGCTCTGTTACCGTAAGCTTCTGCATACCGAGGGTTTAGTTCTATAGCCTTGTCGTAATCCTCTATGGCTTGTCGATAATTGCCCAGGTGAACATAACTAAGCCCTCTGTTGCTGTAAGCCTTTTCATCCCGAGAATCCAGTTCTAATGCCTTGGTGTAATCATTAATCGCCTGCTGGTGATTGCCAATATAGGCATAGGCAATCCCTCTATCGTTGTAAGCCTTTTCAGCCCGAGGATCCAGCAATATGCACATGTTGTAATCTTCTATCGCCTGCTGATGATTGCCTAAATTAGCATACACTTCCCCTCTACCCCAATAAGCAAATCCATCTTTAGGATCCAGTTCTATGGCCTTATTTAAATCTCTAATTGCCTGTTGATAATTGCCAAGAAGGCCATAAGCAAGCCCTCTGTTGCAGTATGTCCGCGCATCCTGCGGGTTCAGTTCTATAGCCTTGTTGAAATCCTTAATCTTCTGCTGATAATTGCCAAGCCCGCCATAAGCGATCCCTCTGAGTGTGTATGCCCCTGCATCCTGCGGCTTCAGTTCTATAGCCTTGTTGAAATCCTTAATCGCCTGCTGATGATTACCAAGATTGTCATATGCAACCCCTCTGGTGCTGTAATAAGCCCATGCATTACGAGGATCCAGTTCTATAGCCATATTAAAAGCTTTTACTGCATCAGCGTTGTTACCGGATAGAACTAATTCATAACCTCTTTCATACCATTCAGTGGCGCTTAAATTATCAATATTGCGCTTATATGCTTGTAATGCTTCTTTTTTCTTCCCACCCTTTGCTACCTTTAACTCCTTATTTAGCCGCTCATTTTCTCGTAAAAGTTCTTCAGACTTTTTTCTTAATGCCACTAATTCTTTAACTTTTTCACGGTCTTTGCGAAGATTATCAATGGATTTTATTACATCTTGCGGGTTTGCTGCGATTTTTGCCTTAAGCCAGTATTTTTTTCCATCCCACGTGTCTTCAATGACTTCTGTGCTCACTATTCCGGCTGTTAGGGTGGTGATCTGATCTTTTGTCATTTGAAAGTTTATTACTTCTGTTTGACTTTCCAGATAGGTACCCAATTCCTCCAGAAGTAGCCTTTTCACTTCCCTGAGGGCGATGACCCTGCTTGAATTCCTGCTGTCCTCATCGCTTGCCTGATAAGTATATTCTTTCACAAATGTTTTTATTTCAGCAAAAGCGGAATGTGAGAGTAGTGATATACAAACGGTACATATAACCAAGCAGTGCATCTTGAAAATAGCTTTATTTTTCTTATCCATTCTTCTGCACCCCTTTCGCAGTTCTAACTACTCAAAGGAAAAGTGGAAAGCAGTTAACGTTAGACACGATAGGCATTTCTCGAAACATCAACCGTAAGGTTTTTCCCATTGATTCCATCGATCGTGCGGACCCCAAATTTGCTCTGGATAAAGCCCGAAGAGCGTCACACTGCGATAAGTTGCGACTGAATCGAAATTTGCTATCCATATTTCACGAAATCCATAGCCATGAAAATCCTTACGTAAATCTGCACTTAGAAGAAACTTCTCCAGTTCGTCAACTTCTATGTCGAGTACCTGAATAAACAGAATCAAGTTATCAGGAAATTTCCAATTAGGTGAGCTTCGTTTCTCTTCCTTTTTTCGGATCGAATCTATTATGATTTCAGATGCCTGATAAGCAGTTAGATGATCGCTCTCACCGAGTGCGCTGATTTCCTCCTTTATTTTCCAGCACATCATAACTTCTGTAATCTCTACGCCAACCAAATCACCAACGGGTGTCTGGCACACAAAATCAGGGCGCTCACTATCGGAAACGAAAGGAATATAAAGCAGTTTTGTCCCTGTGGCAAATTTATACGCTTCGATAAAGTACTCGAGTGCCATGCGCTCTTTTTCTTTCTTTTCAATCTCTTGGTCAGACATAGGCTAAGGTAATATTGTTATTAAATAATACTGCACATTATTTGGATTTCCACACAGCACACTTTTTAACAATTTCGGAAAGGCACCAGGTAATCTCAATTGAGTCGAGTAGGCCGGTTTTCCCGATATACAGGTTGATTTCCGTTTTCTCCTTTACCGCCTGGTTTCCCGGCAGTGCCATAATATTTCAACCATATATCCGTTGGCAGCCCCATACGAAACGATTCGCTCATATCATAATTATCGAGAGAATGACATCAATGATAACGATATGGAACCAAGCATTTTCTTCATGGGCTGCGTTTTGCGGACTACAGGAAGGCTTCAATAAAAAGCTGCATTAAGATTTTTCAAGAGAGTCAAATCGCCTAAATCGCTGTCTAATGGAAACAAACGAGACCGAGGCATAAAAACCGCAAACATGAAGGTGAGCAGCGCCGGTCAGGCTTCCAGAGGGTCACCCTACCGCCTTTGGCCCCTTCTGACGCAGCCGGATGACGATCCCCCGGATCAGGACATCGGGAGAGTCATCCGGGGGGCTCAGCAGGTGCGAGAAATTCCTGAAGAAGCTCTCCGTGTAGGAGAATTCGACCTGATCAAGCTTCAAGCTTTGCTTGCAGAGGTCGAATTCCCTTTTGTTCTTCAGAATCTCCCAGAAACTTCTTCCTCCGGAATGGAGGGCCGAGACCGTCAGGCCCGCAAAAAAGCCAAGGCTCGGTAGGGCGGACAGGACGATGCCGCCGCTGAAGTGCATCGTATCATTCATCCGTTTGTTGGCCTTATCGGCCTCCGCCTTATCGCGGGATGCCTCCAGGATTAGTTCGATCTCGATCTCATCACCGTCGTCCTTGATATATTTGCGGTAATCGGTCGCGATCTCCTGGAGGATCGGCAGGGCCTTCTGGATCGCCTCCAC
>JAUSOK010000101.1 GCA_030656035.1 Syntrophales bacterium | reverse complement strand
AAATTTAGAGCAGCCCCATGAAACATGCCGATTTTGTTCACCTGCACGTCCATACGCAGTACAGCCTGCTGGACGGCACCATCCGCCTCGATGATCTGCTGAAAAAAGCCAAGGAATACCAGATGCCCGCTATTGCCATGACCGACCACGGCAACATGTTCGGGGCCATCAGTTTTTATCAGCAGGCCTACAAGCACGGAATCAAACCCATTATCGGCTGCGAGCTTTACGTCGCGCCGAAGAGCCGTTTCGATAAAAACGGCCACCATGCCGGCGAGTCGGCGAGGCATCTGCTGGTACTTGTGAAAAACATGCAGGGATATAAAAACCTCATGAAGCTGACCACGGCGGGCTATCTGGAGGGATTTTATTACAAGCCCAGGATCGACAAGGAGATTCTCAAAGACCATCACGAAGGCCTGATCGGCCTGAGCGCCTGCCTGCACGGCGAAATTGCCGACTTTTTGCTGCGGGGCAACAGTGATGCGGCCCGGCAGGCGGCCGGGGAATACCAGGCGATCTTTGGGCCGGAAAACTTTTTTCTGGAGATCATGGAGAATGGTCTGCCGGAACAGGGCATTGCCAATGAGGGACTGATTGCATTGAGCCGTGAACTGGCCATCCCGCTGGTGGCTACAAACGACTGCCACTATATCAACCGCGAGGATGCGGAGGCACACGAGGTGCTGCTGTGCATCCAGACCGGCAAGACACTCGAAGACAAGGACCGGATGCGCTTCGGCACGGACCAGTTCTATTTGCGCTCGCCGGAGGACATGAAGCGCCTGTTTCAGAAATGTCCGGAAGCCATCGAAAACACGATCCGGATCGCGGAAATGTGCAACCTGACGCTTGACTTCGGCCAGATTTTCCTGCCGCATTTCGAGATATCCCCGGACGAAAACCTCGATGATGTGCTGACACAAAAGGCCGAGAAAGGTCTTCAGGGGCTGATGCCCCGGATTCTCAGGGGAATACAGAACGCAACGCCTTGGGAGAGATACGGAAAACGCCTCCGGGAAGAGCTCGATATGATCCGATCCATGGGGTTTGCAGGGTACTTCCTCATTGTCTCCGACTTCGTGAATTACGCAAAACAATGCAGCATTCCTGTCGGTCCGGGTCGGGGCTCCGCGGCCGGAAGCCTCGTAGCTTACGCCCTGGGCATCACCACCATCGACCCGATCCGTTATGGCCTTTTTTTCGAGCGCTTTCTGAATCCGGACCGGATCAGCATGCCGGACATCGATATCGACTTCTGCCAGGAAGGGCGGGATGAAATCATCCGCTATGTGACGCAGAAGTACGGGAATGACAAGGTTTCGCAAATTATCACCTTCGGCAAGATGCAGGCCAGGGCCGTCATCCGGGACGTGGGCAGGGCGCTCAACATGCCTTATGGGGAGGTGGACGCCATTGCCAAGATGGTGCCGAACGTACTGAACATTTCACTGGACGACGCCGTCAAGATGGAGCCCCGGCTGCAGGAAGAGGAAAGAAAGAATCCGAAAATCGCGAAACTGCTCTCCCTTTCCCGGGCATTGGAAGGTCTGAACCGTCACGCCTCCACGCATGCTGCCGGCGTTGTGATTTCGGATGTGCCGCTGGTGGAAAGGGTTCCTCTCTGTGCGCCGAAGGACGATACGGTCACGCAGTTTGCCATGAAGGACATCGAGGCCATCGGCCTGACCAAATTCGATTTTCTGGGCCTCAAGACACTGACCGTGATCAAGAATGCCCTCCGGTTGATCAAAGAGGGCAGGGGGGACGAAGTCGATATGGGCGCACTGCCCCTGGACGACAAGAAAACCTATCAACTGCTCATGCGCGGCGATACGGACGGCGTTTTTCAACTGGAAAGCGCAGGCATGAAGGATATTCTCGTCAGCATGAAACCCGATTGCATCGAGGACGTGATCGCCCTGATCGCCCTTTACCGTCCGGGACCGATGAACATGGTGCCGGAGTTTATCTCGCGCAAGCAGGGCAGGACAAAAATCGTCTATGAATTGCCCGAACTGGAAGCCATACTGAAGGAAACCTACGGAGTTATCGTTTACCAGGAACAGGTCATGCAGATTGCCGGCGCCATCGGCAATTACACGATGGCCGAAGCCGATACGCTCCGGAAGGTCATGAGCAAGAAAAAGACCGAAGAGATGGAAAAGGAGAAACCGAAATTTCTCTCGGGCGCGAAAACAAAAAAGATAGCGGATCAGAAAGCCAGAAAAATCTGGGACCATATGGAGAAGTTTGCGCAGTACGGTTTCAACAAGTCGCACAGTACGGCTTACGCCATGATCTCCTACCAGACGGCCTACCTGAAGGCGCACTATCCGGCGGAATTCATGGCCGCCCTGCTGACCAGTGAAAAAGACAACCGGGATAAAATCATCAAGCACATTGCCGGCTGCAAGGACAGGGGGATCTTTGTCCTGCCGCCCGATATCAACGAATCTCATCGGGATTTCAGCGTTTCGGGAGATCAGATCCGTTTTGGTCTTTCCGCGGTCAAGAATGTGGGGATCGGCGCCATCGACACCTGGATCGAGGCCCGGGACCGCCTCGGAAAATTCCGTTCCTTCTATCATTTTTGTGAAAACGTGGATCTCAGGAAAGTCAATAAACGCGTCGTCGAAAGCCTGATCAAGTGCGGCGCTTTTGACAGCATGGGTTACAAGCGGCGGGCATTGATCGCGTCCTGCGAGGAAATCATGGAACTGGCACAGCGCCGCCAGCGGGAGAAAAGCAGCGGCCAGTTCAGTATTTTTGATCAATTGGAAAAGAAAGAGGGCGCCGATCCCGATAGCGCTGAAAAGGCCATCCTGCAGCAACTTCCGGAGTGGGATGCAAAAGAGCTGCTTGCACAGGAAAAGGAAACGCTGGGCTTCTATATTACCGGCCATCCGCTTTCCGGATTTAAGGATCGCTTGACGAAGGTCGCCAATACCGACGCCGATGCGATCCTGGAGAAAAAAGACCAGGAAGAGGTCCGTTTTGCCGGCGTGGTCAGCCAGATCCGCGAGGTGACGACCAAGAGAAAAGACCTGATGGCCTATGTAACCATTGAAGACCTCAAGGGATCGATTGAGGTGATCTTTTTTGCGGATGTTTATCGAAAGGCCTATGATCTGCTGCACGGCGAGGAACCGGTCTTGGTCAAAGGCACGGTCGATGTCGGCGAAGAGAGCATCAAAGTGCTTGCAGCGGAGGCCTTGCCGCTTTCCGAGGCTCTCGATCATCCCTTCCAGACGGCCCGTTTCCGTTTTGATACGCTGCACCTGGCGGATCATGACCTGAAAGCGCTCCGGGCGGTATTGAAAAAGTATCCGGGCAAGGCCGAGGGCTTCATTCATCTACTGGATGAGCAGTCTGAAACGGTGATCTATCTGGGCAAAAATATGCTGTTTGCACCCTCCGAGCAACTCAGGGAGGACGCCGACCGGATCCTGGGCGCCGGCGCGACCCGCTTCATCTGAAGAACTCAGGCGTTTTTCCCCGTGCAGGTCTTTTTTTATGCAATACTTGGAAAGAACGTATCGCCGCAATATCTCAAAGAACAATCTCCTGTCCTATCAGGTCGCGGTGCGCGAAACGGATCTGCTGATCAGTTCCGACATCGAATTGAAAGGGCCTGCGCTCGAATCCGTGCATCGCCACCGTGCCCATCTGGAGGCTTATATTGCCGGTCATCCGGCGTTTATCAGCGCGCTGAGTCCGCTTGAGCAGGACGATCTGGCGCCCGATATCGTCCGGGACATGCTCAAGGCTGCCCGGCTGGCCGGCGTGGGGCCGATGGCGGCCGTGGCCGGGGCCGTCGCCGAGCACGTCGGGAAAGACCTGCTGTTGCTGACCCCGAACGTGATTGTTGAAAATGGAGGCGATATTTTCCTGAAATGTAACGAGGAGATAAAAATCGGCATTTTTGCCGGAACGTCTCCGCTGAGCCACAGGCTGGCCATCCGCATCCGGCCCGGGGAGACGCCTGCAGGCATCTGCACCTCCTCGGCGACGGTCGGCCCGTCGCTGAGCCTCGGCGCCGCGGACGCCGTCTGTGTGAAGTCCGGATCCGCATCATTGGCCGATGCCGCGGCGACGGCGATCGGAAACCGCGTAAAAACGAAAAAAGACATCAAGAAGGCATTGACCTTCGGCGCCCGGATCAGGGGTGTGCTCGGCATCCTGATCATTGTCGGGGACGAACTGGGCGCATGGGGGGAGATGGAACTGATCTGAAGGGAAATGGATGGCGGATTAAGACCTTGACACATTTTTGCAAAAATATTATGGGAAACGGCATTCACAACCAGTGCCTGGATGGCGGAATTGGTAGACGCAAGGGACTTAAAATCCCTCGGTCCTTGTGGCTGTGCCGGTTCGACCCCGGCTCCGGGCACCATAGTAAAAACAAGGGTTTACGTGGTTCATGCGGACCGGTAAGCCCTTTGTTTTATTCTGTTGATCGTCATTTTGTCCCGCTCCTGTCCCGCTTTTTTTATTTCATCCCAGCAAAATAAAACCCCGGACGTAATATCCAGGAGTTCCCTTTTCAGCGCAAGTCGCCTATCCCGTGGCATCGTTCATCTGCTCCAGAAATCTACTATCGCTCTGATCCAAAGATACAGTCTCGTAGGCGGCATCGCTGACCACTCAGTTCCTTCCTGGAAGTCATTAGGCCGAAGTATTTCCAAGGTATAGTAGATTTCAAGTGAAAATCGTGATAAGAAATCTAAAAAATAAAAGGTAGTTGAATAAGTTCCATCCCGCATTGGAATTCTTGAGGGAAATGTCGGCTTGCTGACAAATATTATCGTTTCTTAAAGTGGTATGGGCGAATTCGATGACATTGCAGTTTACATATTTTCCATCCTTGGACAGATTCGCTGTTTCTAAAAACGGCCACTCTGTTGAAAATCGTTGGTTCATGCAGTGTGACGGCTACACCTCTCTGGAGTATCTGCGTTATGTGCCATTGGATGGCATCACCCTATGTGATATTAATGAGCACCTGCTGAAATGCCCACAGGAATTGTGTTGCGAGATCACAAATACCTGCAATGCTCACTGTCACGTCTGCATCGCGGATGCGCCAAACCGCTCGCCAATCCACCTGTCCAGCGGCATTCTTGCAAACGTAATAGAGCATCTCGTGAACCCTATATTAAGGATTACGATTACTGGCGGGGAACCGACAGCGCACCCGGATCTGACGGGTATTGTAGCCAGCTGCGCTGGTACAGAAGTTGGAATTGTTCTTTCAACCAACGGATGTGAGCCACGGGCTGTAAAGCGCGTTTTGGATTCCGATCGTAAGGTTTTGCTATCCGTATCTCTTCACGGGCCAAAAGATGTGCACGATATCTTCGTGGGATGTCTAGGTTCATATGACCGCGCTATAGAAACCATCCGTGTGGCTTCGGAACGCTCTCTGGCAATACATGTTCTTTCTATGGCCACGCGGGAAACGCTACCTACCTTGCCGGAGTTGAGCCAAGCACTATCCGAATTGCCGATCAGCGAGCACCGCATTAACCTCGTTAAACCAAGCGGAAGGAACTTGGCAGGTATGGTAACCTACGAGGAAGTGCTAGAATCGATTTTAAATGTTTGTGTGTCACACAAAATCTCTATCAAACGAAGAGACCAACCCTTTCTCTTTTTAAACTGTTTAGGCCACTTGGAGGTGCGCCATGAGCGAGCATACTGATCGCGATTCATACGACATCGAGAAGCAGATCTACCAGACTCAGTGGACAAACATTAGACATCATTGGGACAAAACCTTCGCTGGTGTCACTTATCTTTCTACTCTAATCGCTCTTGCAGTGGTTCCCCTCAAGTTCCTGCGAGTGTCTGAGGGTGGTATTGTCGAATTGGGTGTAGACACTAGCGTCAGTTGCTACGTTAAATTGTTCGTTGCCGTGATTATTCTTCTCTTAGGAGTTGTCACGTTCCTCAACCAATACAACCATTTCATGCGGTCTCGTCAGGCAAGGAATGTGGTTGTAGCCATCGAGAAAAAGTGGGGCCTCTACGATAAAGAAGGTGATT
>JAUSOK010000099.1 GCA_030656035.1 Syntrophales bacterium | reverse complement strand
GCGTCTGGCCGGTGCGCGGGTCGTGGTGGTTGACATGGGCGTGGCCGGCGATCTTGGCACCCTTGCCGCAGCGGGAAAAATCATCTCCAAGCGGATTGCTGCGGGAACAAAAGACATGGCAATCGGTCCGGCCATGTCGCGCGAAGAGGCCGTCCGCTGTGTCGAGGCGGGAATAGAGGTTGCGCTTGCGCTTGTCGACTCGACGGATCTTTTTGCAACCGGCGACATGGGCATCGGCAACACCACGCCCAGCAGTGCCATTGTTTCGGTGTTCAGCGGCGTTTCTGTGGCAGAGGTCACCGGCCGGGGAACCGGCATCGAGGAAGAGCAGTTTCTCCATAAAATCCGCATCATTGAACAAGCCTTGCGGGTCAACCGGCCGGACCCCTCGGATGCGCTTGATGTCCTGGCCAAAGTCGGCGGTTTTGAAATCGGCGGGATCGCCGGCCTGATCCTGGGGGCGGCCTCGCTCCGAAGGCCCGTGCTCATAGACGGCTTTATTTCGACGGCAGGCGCCCTGATTGCCGCTCATCTTTCGCCGACGGCCCGGGACTACATGATCGCCTCCCACCGCAGCCTGGAACAGGGGCACCGGATTGCCCTGTCTCATCTGGGGAAAAAACCGCTCCTGGATCTGGACCTGAGGCTCGGTGAAGGCACCGGCGCCGCGCTGGCGATGAATCTGGTGGAGGCGGCTGTACGCATCCTGACCGAAGTGGCCACCTTCGAAGAGGCCGCCGTTTCCAAGGCAAGCTCATGAAGCGTTTTTTCGCAGCGATAAAATTTCTCACGATCATGCCCGTCCCCGGCGGCTGGGGCGGCGATGAAAAAACGCTGGCGCGCAGTGTCCCTTACTTCCCCCTGACGGGTTTGCTGATCGGGCTCATCGCAGCCTGTTTTGATTATGCCGTCGGCCGGGCGCTCCCCCTGCTGCCGGCCAGCGCGCTGACCATCCTCGTTTTGATTTGCCTGACCGGTGGTTTGCACATGGACGGACTCGCCGACACGGCAGACGGCTTTTTCAGCGCCCGGCCCCGGAACAAAATGATGGAGATCATGCGGGACAGCCGGATCGGGGTCATGGGGGTCCTGGCCGTTGTGTTCGTTGTGCTGCTGAAGGTCACGCTTTTGACGATTCTTTTTACCTCCTCGCGGTGGGCTCTGATCCTGATCATGCCGCTGGCGGGCCGCGCGGCGATTGTCGCCCTGATGACCGCCCTGCCATATGCACGCCCGGAAGGAGGGCTGGCTACCCTGTTTGCCGGCAGTCGCTCCTGGCTGCATTGCCTTTGGGCCTGGGGGATTCTGTTTGCGGTGGCGGTAGGGATGGCTCAGGGGATCGGCTTTGCCGGAGCGCTCCTTGCGCTGGTTGTCACCGTTCTCTTCTGCCTCTATAACCGAAGCAAGCTCGGCGGTTATACCGGTGATACTCTGGGCGCCGTTTGCGAGCTTGCAGAAATGGCCCCGCTGCTGGCCGCGGTTGTCTATTATCATCAGAGATGACGACTTCGTAAAAAAGTCCGGATGCTCAAGTTGCGCTGCATCCTTCGTCCGTCATTGCGGCGTACGTCC
>JAUSOK010000089.1 GCA_030656035.1 Syntrophales bacterium | reverse complement strand
CCCATAGCTATGGCATTTTTGGAGGAGTTCCTGCTGTCCGGCTGGAGGCTGCCAACAGTGCAATTTCAGAAGCCCTGAAGAAACGCCTTGACCAGATGACGGCATTCCCGACTTGAACCAAAGAATATACCGAACTGTCATGTTGTTTTTCGTATTTCCGATATTCGCACAACGTTTCGAATTGGTATTCATTGGTTTTTAAGACTTGATTTTTTATTGACTCGTAGCTGTTATGATTGTCAAGATATGACTTACTTGGACGCTATATGCCAAGTCAAATAGATATCAGGACAGTTTACGTAAGCACCGCATTGTCCTATTGAATGGGCAGTGCGGTGCTTGATGGATTATAGTTAGTCGTCCCTGAAAAAGTCACTTTTTTCTAAAAAGCATGAACCGATATCATTCCAAAGTTCATTTCGCTCATCGTCGAACCGATAAATCCGGTCGAATGATCAAAATATCTCCCAAACAGCCTCTGGAAAAAAGGCAAAAAGAAAGCTCTGAGGAGCTTTCTCAGATTAAAACCACAACCGGACAAAATCGCGTTCATGCGATCGCCGTCTTTCCCTTTGAGATGATTCCGTTCCAACCGATGATCTGATTTCAGATGACCAAAGATCGGCTCAATGGCCGAACGTCTGGCAAACCATTTCCAGAGACTGGCCTTCATGCTCTTTTTTTTCTTCCCGGATAAATGAACCTCTGTCTCGGTGATTTCTTTTGCTGCGCCTCGGTACCCTTTGTCGCAATAGGCATGAAGTGGCTGCCAGCCGGTGATCTGCTTCACCTGCTGAAGCGCATCTTTCAATGTATGACCATCATAAGGATTGCCGTGAAGGGCATCAATGGCTAATATCCAGTTGTCCCTGGAACTGCTGACCATGGATACCTTACAGCCAAACTCATATTTCTTGTGAACCTTGCCTTTGGCAATACATTCCACTTCCGGGGCGTGAACACTGTAAACTTTATGCGTATCGTTTCTTTTCTGATTGAAAATGGCCTTGGCAAGATTCAGAACTTTAGCCAGGCGTCCCTCCGGGTTGGTACATTTTCTCTCAATATCCCGGAGGACACGACCCAGCATGGTCTTGAGCTTCTTCGTTTCTTTCTTGGATCGATTGTACTGTCCGGCACTGGCATATCGTCCCTGTTTGAGAAAAACTTTCTTGCCGGTTCGCTCGTAGTTTTGTCGTAAATCGATATGCATCTTCTTGGCTAATCTGACGAGGACGCGACGAGCCTTATGGTACAGTCTGGCGTCCGTGGGAAAGGCAATGGCTTTCTCCTGAACCGTGGTATCCACATTCACTCTTTCTAGATGCTTCTCGGTTAAAAGCTTTTCTTCTTTAGCTGTGTCAATCGTTGCTGACAGCAGTTCTTCGATCTTGTCCGGTCCTAAGCGCTTGCGCCATCTTGTCATGGATGACGGGTCTATCGGAAGTTCATGCTGAAAGTGCTTGAATCCGCAAAAGTACTGCCAGTAAGGATTCTCCAGTAAACGGGCCACAACGGATTCATCACTCTCGTTGTAGGCGTGTTTCAAATAATGAAGACCAACGACCAGTCTTGTCGGCAACGCCGGTCTTCCCTGTTTCTGCGCAAACAGGGTGCCAAAGGAACAATCAAATCTCTTCCAATCGATCTTGTTGCCCAATAGATACAAGGGATGCTTTCTGTCCAGTATCTGCTCCAAACTCGACCGGAATAATTCTCCGTGGGATTCTTCAAAACTGTTGTCTTTTGGTTGCATAAATTTGCCGGGTTTTAGCTCCTTTTCCTGAATTTCCAGCAATTATAGCACACAAAAATACGTTAATCAAGTAATAATATCAACATGTTGTAAGTTTTTCAGGGACGACTAAGTATGAAAAAAATATTCATCTACGCGCTTTATTTGTTCAGCTTGTCTTTGGTTGCTGTTCCCTGCAAATCATTCGCCTTGGGTCTCGAGGTAGGCGTGGGAGGCTGGATGCAAATGCAATCCGGCGAAATAGGATACAAGCCTGTATCATCCATTGATTGTGTCGATCTCGGAACCAACACAAAATACCAGCCGTATGGGCGGATCAAAATAGACATGCCCCTGTTTTTTCCGAATATCTATGTCATGGCGACACCCATGAACTTTGATGGATCAGGAAATAAAACCTTTAAATTCGGCGATTATGTATTCACGGGAGCCTACGAATCAAAACTCAAGTTAGATCACTATGACCTGGCATTG
>JAUSOK010000083.1 GCA_030656035.1 Syntrophales bacterium | reverse complement strand
ACGCCGCTTCGGGGTATTAACGGTTTCAGCCAGGCTCTGCTGGAGGACTATCGTGATACACTCGACGACACAGCTAAATCTTATCTGGATCGGGTGCGGAAGGCAACGCGGCATATGGGCCGCCTGATTGATGACATGCTGAAACTGTCACGGGTGACAAGGACTGAATTTCGCCATGAATCTGTTGATTTGAGCACTATGGTCAGGACAATCTTTGAGAATCTGCAGCAGAGTGACCCCGGCAGAACGGTTGATGTGATCATCCGGGAGGGTGTTTTAGTCAACGGCGACTCCTATTTACTACAAATTGCTCTGGAGAATCTGGTGGGGAATGCGTGGAAGTTTACAGGCGAAGAGGCGCGGCCACAGGTTGAGTTTGGCACGACCGTCAAGGAAGGAAAGACAACCTGCTTTATCCGGGACAATGGTGTGGGGTTTGACATGACCTATGTTGACAAATTGTTTGGTGCCTTCCAGCGTCTCCATACATCTGTTGAATTTCCGGGAACAGGAATCGGTCTGGCGACAGTACGGCGGATTATTAACCGTCACGGCGGTCAGGTCTGGGCAGAGGCTGAAGTGGGAAAAGGGGCAACGTTTTATTTCACGCTTGCAGAAGACGTGAAGCGTTAAAAATGAGGAACGAGATACGAAGAGGAGGAAACCATGGAACAAAAAATCATTCTTATGGTAGAGGATAATCAAGATGATGCGGACCTGACGGTTCGGGCATTCAAGAAAAACAATATTACAAATAAAGTTATTGTTGCGAAAGACGGTGTGGAAGCCCTTGATTATCTTCACGGGACTGGTATGTATGCCGGGCGGGACGTGAAAGACCTGCCGGTCGTTGTCCTGCTGGATCTGAAACTGCCTAAACTAAACGGCATGGAGGTTCTGAGGAGCATCCGACAGGATGAGCTCACCAAACTGCTCCCTGTGGTCATCCTTACATCATCTTCAGAGCAGAAGGACGTGATCGAAGGGTATAAACTCAACGTCAACAGCTATGTCCGAAAACCTGTCGATTTTGAACAGTTCTCGGAGGCCGTCAAAATCCTTGGCCTCTATTGGACCCTCTGGAATGAACCGCCGGTAATACTGTGAAGAGTGTAAGGCCGTGATTTGTGAATCGTGATTAGTTAAACCAATTACCGATTACGAGATAATAAGGGAGAAAAAGTATGGGAATTCCACTTCGTATTTTGATCATTGAAGATTCTGAAGATGATACACTGCTGATGGTTCGTTTGCTTCAAAAAAGCGGTTATGATCCGGTATATGAACGCGTGGAAGCCGCCGATGCCATGAATGAGGCCCTTGAGAGGCAGACATGGGACATCGTCATATCCGATTATAGCATGCCTCATTTCAATGGTCTTGAAGCACTCAAACTGTACAAAGAGAAAGAACTGGATATCCCCTTTATCGTTGTTTCGGGTACCATCGGTGAAGAGATAGCAGCAGAAACAATGGTATCGGGCGCCCATGATTACGTGATGAAGTATAATCTCCCCCGCCTTGCCCCTGCTATTCAAAGGGAACTCAGGGATGCAGAATCAAGAAGGGAACGCAAGCGGGCAGAGGCGGAACTGAAGGAGTCGAAAACACTCGTCGAGGCAGTCGTGGAAAATGTCCCGCTTATGATTTTCCTCAAAGAGGCAACAGACCTGCGTTTTGTAATACTCAACCGCGCCGGAGAGGAGCTCCTGGGATATGACCGAGCGGATTTGATCGGGAAGAACAACCTGGACCTATTTCCTCCCGAACAGGCAGCCCATTTCATGGCCAAGGACCGGGAAGTGCTCGATGGAGAGGTTGATATGTTGGACATCCCGGAAGAACCTATCCTGACGGCAAAGAAAGGTCAGCGGCTTCTCCATACCCGGAAGGTCTGCATCCAGGGTCCGGATGGGGCCACAAAATACCTGCTGGGCATATCTGAGGATATCACCGAGCGCAAGCAGGCCGAAGAACACCTGAAAGAAACTCTGGAGAAGCTGAGAAAATCCTTAGCCGGCACCATCCAGGTAGTGTCAATGACTGTTGAAACCCGTGACCCCTATACTGCAGGTCACCAGAGGAGGGTATCAAACCTTGCAAGAACAATCGCACAGGAGATGGGACTCCCAAACGATACGATTGATAATATCCACATAGCAGGCATCGTCCATGATCTTGGAAAGATCTCGGTACCCGCAGAAATCTTGAGTAAACCCGGCAAAATATCCGACATAGAGATGAGCCTCATCAAAGCCCACTCTCAGACAGGATATGACATATTAAAGGATGTGGGATTACCATATCCAATAGCAGAGATAGTCCTACAGCATCATGAACGTCTTGATGGCTCGGGCTATCCGCAGGGTATCAAAGATGGCCAGATCCTCCTCGAAGCAAGGATTATCTCTGTAGCTGATGTGGTAGAGGCGATGGCTTCATTCCGTCCTTACCGGCCAGGCTTTGGCATAGATGTTGCCCTTCAGGAGATTGAGAAAAATGCGGGGATACTGTACGACAGGGAAGTAGTGGAGGTGTGTCTGAAATTGTTTCGGGAG
>JAUSOK010000079.1 GCA_030656035.1 Syntrophales bacterium | reverse complement strand
CTGGTATCTGGCCGACATCGGTGAAGCGAAAGGGAAACAGGAGCTTTACAAAAGACAGTCGCCGCAAAGGTTGAAATCCCTAAAAGAACATGCCCTGATTGAGAGCGCGGTTTCGTCCAACCGCATCGAAGGAGTTGATGTCGATCAAAAGCGTATCGGCACCATCATCTTCGGAAAATCGCTTCTTCACGACCGCTCGGAGGAAGAGGTTCGTGGCTATCGGGAAGCGCTCAACCTCATCCATGATGCGGGGCCAAAGCTGACAATTACGGAAGATAACTGCAAGAAGTTGCACCGTCTGACACGCGGCGAGATATGGGATGCGGGCCTATACAAAGAAAAAGACAGCGACATCATCGAAAAATTCTCGGATGGGACATCCCTCATCAGATTCCGAACCGTCGCGGTGGATAAAACCTCTTTCTGCATGAAAACGCTGATGGATTCATGGCACGAATGCATCGGTGAAGCAAAAGTGCCTCCGATCATAGCGCTGGCGGCGTTCAATCTGGATTTTTTGTGTATTCATCCATTCCGAGACGGAAACGGCAGGGTTTCAAGGCTGCTGATGCTTCTGCAGTGCTATCACCTGGGGATCGAGGTCGGAAGATACATCAGTCTCGAACGTTTGATCGAGCAGAACAAGGAAAGATACTACGAAACATTGAAACTAAGTTCGGAAGGATGGCATGAAGGCAGGCACAACCCTTGGCATTACATCCACTTCATCAGTTTTATCCTCAAGAGCGCTTACAGGGAATTTGAAGAAAGATTGGGCAGTCTGCCTCAACCCAAGGGCGGGAAGACAGCGCTGGTCCAGGACGCAGTCAAAGGCTTCCCCGGCGATTTCAGCGTGGCTGATATCCTGCGGACATGTCCCGGTGTTGGTATCGATATGATCCGCCGGGTACTCAAAGACCTCCGGCGTCAGGGATTTATTGAATGTCTCGGCCGCGGCAGAAATGCAAAATGGAACAAAATCGGGAATTAGGTAATAATAGTAGATATAGGTAATATATTAGGTAACAGGCGGTCAGGGAGCCGTTCCCTTGTCTGCGGCTGCCTGCCGTAAACGATCCGGAACGGCGCGCAAAGACCTGGAAAAGAAAACCGGCAAAAAGGTCGTCTCGCCGGATAATATACCTTTGCGCACCGGAGATCAGGAAAAGGTTGGTGAAAAAATGACAGAACCCATTCTACCGCCGCTGAAGCCCATCCCCATCAAGGATCGCATCTCCATCCTGTTTGTGGAGAAGGGAAACCTCGATGTGCTCGACGGCGCCTTTGTCGTTGTCGACAAAAATGGCGTCCGCACCCATATCCCCGTCGGCGGCGTGGCCTGCCTCATGCTGCAACCGGGAACGCGGGTTTCCCACATGGCTGTCATGCTGGCAGCCCGCGTGGGGTGCCTGCTGGTCTGGGTAGGTGATGGCGGCGTTCGGCTGTATGCCTCCGGCCAACCGGGCGGCGCACGGGCGGATCGACTCCTATTTCAAGCCAAACTCGCCCTGGACGACGCTGCACGCCTGAAGGTCGTGCGTAAAATGTATGCCTTGCGATTCAGGGAGGCACCGCCGGAGCGGCGCAGCGTAGAGCAATTGCGGGGCATTGAAGGCGTGCGGGTCCGCAAGATGTATGAGCTGCTGGCGAGGCAATACGGGGTGATTTGGAGAAGCCGCAACTATGATCACACCGAGTGGGAAAGCGGCGATATTCCGAACCGCTGCCTGAGTTCGGCGACGGCCTGCCTTTATGGTATTTGCGAAGCGGCGGTCCTGGCGGCGGGATATGCTCCGGCAATCGGCTTCATTCATACGGGGAAGCCGCAATCCTTTGTTTACGACATCGCCGACATCTTTAAGTTTGAGACGGTGGTTCCCGTGGCGTTCCGTATTGCGGCCAAGGCACCGCATCAGCCTGAGCGGGAGGTTCGCTTGGCCTGCCGGGATGCCTTCCGGCAATCCAGGATTCTCCACCGGATCATCCCGACCATTGAGGAGGTCTTGAGCGCGGGTGAAATGGAAAGGCCAAAACCGCATGAAGAGGCCGTTGAGATGGCTATTCCGAACAAGGAGGGTATTGGCGATGCTGGTCACCGTGGTTGAAAACGCGCCTCCCCGCCTGCGGGGTCGTCTGGCGATATGGCTTCTGGAGGTCAGGGCCGGGGTTTACGTCGGGAAAATGTCGCGGCGGATGCGTGAGATGATTTGGGAGCAGATCGAAAAAGGAATTGGAGAGGGTAACGCCGTAATGGTCTGGAGTACCAATACTGAATCTGGCTTTGATTTCATGAAACTGGGAGCCAACCGAGGTATTCCCCGGGAAATGGATGGG
>JAUSOK010000075.1 GCA_030656035.1 Syntrophales bacterium | reverse complement strand
GCCATCCTCGAAGAAACCATGCGGCAGGCGGGAAAACTGGAGATGATTGCTTCGGAAAATTTCGTGAGTGAAGCGGTCCTGGAAGCCCAGGGGAGCATCATGACCAACAAGTATGCCGAGGGTTATCCCGCCAAGCGGTATTACGGGGGATGTGAATATGTCGATGTGGCGGAAACGCTGGCCATTGAACGCTGCAAACAGCTCTTTGGAGCGGATCATGTCAATGTTCAGCCCCACTCGGGAACCCAGGCCAATATGGCCGTTTATTTCTCCGCCCTGGAGCCCGGCGACACGATTTTAGGCATGAATCTCTCCCACGGGGGGCACCTGTCGCACGGCAGTCCCGCCAATTTCTCCGGGAAGCTTTACAACGTGGTGGCCTACGGCGTGGACAAAGAAACGGAAACCATTGATTTTAATGAAGTGGAGGCGCAGGCCCGCAAACACAAGCCGAAAATAATCGTCGTCGGCGCCAGCGCTTACCCCAGGACCATCGATTTCAAAAAATTCAGGCAGATTGCCGACCAGGTCGGGGCGGTGATCATGGCTGATATTGCTCATGTTGCCGGCCTCGTGGCCACGGGACTGCATCCCTCGCCGGTTCCCATCTGCGAGTATGTGACCTCCACGACGCATAAAACCCTGCGGGGTCCCCGCGGCGGCCTCATCATGTGCAAGGAAGCCTTTGCCAAAACCATCAACAGCCGCGTTTTCCCGGGCATGCAGGGCGGGCCGCTCATGCACATCATCGCCGCCAAAGCGGTGGCCTTCAAGGAGGCCCTGTCCCCGGAATTTAGAACATATCAGACTCAGATCGTCAATAACGCCAAAGCCCTGGCCGAAGCGCTCATTGCGGAAGGTTTCCGCCTCGTATCGGGAGGCACGGACAATCACCTGATGCTCGTGGACCTTACCCCCAAAGGCATCACGGGCAAGGATGCGCAGGAAGTCCTGGACCGGGCAGGCATCACGGTCAATAAAAACGGGATCCCGTTCGATACGAAGGGCCCCATGGTGACCAGCGGCATCCGTGTCGGAACCCCCGCATTGACGACCCGCGGAATGAAGGAAGCGGAGATGGTCCTGATTGCCCGCCTGATTGGAGAGGTGTTGATGCATATCGATGACGAGGCAAAAATCCAGGCTGTCCGCGAGGAAGTGCGCATTCTCTGCGATAAATTCCCGCTTTATGGGGCACGGATCGCCAGGGGGTAATCAAGTCCAGACAGGCCGGAAAACATGAAAAGAAGCAAAAATGACGCTGCTCAGGGCCAGGGCTCCGGGAAGGAACGCCCCAGTTGGGATGATTACTTCATGGATATCGCTGCCCTGGTTGCGCGGCGGTCCACCTGCCTGCGGCGCAGCGTCGGTGCGGTTCTGGTTCGCGACCGCAGAATTCTGGCCACCGGCTACAACGGGGCGCCGTCCGGGCTTCAGCATTGTCTGGACAGGGGTTGTCTGCGGGAGCATCTGGGGGTTCCTTCGGGTGAACGCCACGAGCTCTGCCGGGGGCTGCATGCGGAGCAGAACGCCATCATCCAGGCGGCCTTCCACGGTGTCAGCGTAAAAGGCGCCCATCTGTACTGCACCAACCATCCCTGCGTCATCTGCATCAAGATGATCGTCAATGCCGGCATTGTCAGGATCGTCTTCCGGGATGGTTATCTGGATCAAATGGCGAAAGACATGTCGTTGGAAGCGGGAATTGAGGTGGAACAGCGGTGAAATGTCCTTTCTGTGCCAATGGTGAAAACCGGGTGATTGATTCCCGGATCAGCAAGGACGGCGGCGCCATCCGGCGCCGGCGTGAATGCCTGGCCTGTGAAAAGCGTTTTACCACATATGAGTTCGTGGAAGAAGTCCTCCCCGTTGTGGTGAAGAAAGACGGCCGGCGGGAGCCCTTTGACCGGTTGAAGATCATCGCCGGTATCAAAAAGGCCTGTGAAAAACGCCCCATCAGCATGGATGCCATCGAGACCATGGTGGAAAATGTCGAGCAGGGTTGCCAGCAAGATCAGGGCAAGGAAATCCCATCCTCCATGGTCGGCGAAAAAGTCATGAAAGAACTGCAACGGCTGGATGGCGTGGCCTATGTTCGATTTGCCTCTGTTTACCGTCAGTTTCGTGATGTCGGCGAGTTCATGGAAGAGCTCAAGGACTTTATGACTGTCGCCAGGGACAAGGAAAAGCAACCCTAATCCTATGTTTACCGGAATCATTGCAGCCTTGGGATCGATCCGGCGCGTTACCCGTAAAGGGGCCGATGCGCTGCTCGAAGTGGACACCTCGATGTCCCTGGAGGATATCCGGATCGGCGACAGCATCGCCGTCAACGGGGCCTGTCTGACGGTGACCCAAAAAGCGGACCGGCGTTTCACTGCCGATGTCTCGGCGGAAACCCTGTCCAGGACCAATCTCGGCGCCCTGAAGGCGGGCGACCGCGTGAACCTTGAAAAAGCCCTGCGATTCAACGACTTCCTCGGGGGGCATCTTGTCCTCGGCCATGTGGACGGCCAGGGGAAGCTTCAGGAAAAAACACACCAGGCCAATTCCATCATTTTCGGCATCGAAATTCCGGAAGGGCTCGTTCGCTATATCGTGGAAAAGGGATCCATCGCCGTCGACGGCGTCAGTCTGACGGTAAATCGTTGTGAAAAAAACAGGTTTTATGTTAACATGATTCCGCACACGGCTCAGGCGACCACCCTGGGATTTAAAAAAGTCGGGGATAGGGTCAATATCGAGACCGATATTATCGGAAAGTATGTCGAGCGCTTCCTGCAGCCCCGCAAAGGGGTGGAAATGGGATTTCTGGCCGAGCACGGATTTTTAAAATAAGTAAGGAAGGAGCGTTTGCATCCTCGCTGGTTTTTTGCAGAGCGCTCAGAAGGTGAAAGCATGAGTATCAGTACGATTAAAGAAGCCATTGTGGATATCAAGAGCGGCCGGATGGTCATTCTTGTGGATGATGAGGATCGCGAAAACGAAGGCGATCTCTGTATGGCCGCGGAATTTGTCACCCCCGAGGCCGTCAATTTCATGGCCCGCTACGGCCGGGGTCTGATCTGCCTGAGCCTGAACGAAGAACTGGCCGATAAGCTCCGCCTCTACCCGATGGTTCGCGACAACCGGTCCCGCTTCGGGACGGCCTTCACAGTATCCATCGAAGCCAAGCGGGGCGTCAGCACGGGGATTTCCGCGGCGGACCGGGCAACCACGATTCAGGCTGCGGTGGCCGATGACGCGCGGGCCGACGACCTGGTCAGCCCGGGACATGTCTTTCCCATTCGCGCCCGCAAGGGGGGGGTGCTCGTCCGGAGCGGCCAGACGGAAGGCTCTGTCGATCTGGCCCGGTTGGCCGGCCTGAAACCCGCCGGCGTCATCTGTGAAGTCATGAAAGACGACGGCGCCATGGCCCGCATGCCGGATCTGGAAGTTTTTGCCCGCGAACATAATCTTAAAATCGTGACCATCGCCGACCTGATTGACTTCCGGATGCAGCATGAATCGTTGATTCGGCGGGCTGCGACGGCGAATCTGCCGTCCCGTTTCGGCGGAACGTTCAAAATCATTGTCTATGAAAATGATGTGGACGACATGAAACACATCGCCCTGGTCAAAGGCGATATAGGTCCGGAGGACGAGGTGCTCGTCCGGGTGCATTCCGAATGCGTCACCGGGGATATATTCGGGTCGGAGCGTTGCGATTGCGGCGATCAGTTGCACCGGGCCATGGAGATGGTGGCGGAAGCCGGCAAGGGCGTGATTGTTTACATGCACCAGGAAGGACGCGGCATCGGCCTGGTCAACAAGATCCGGGCCTATGAACTTCAGGAACACGGCGCGGATACGGTCGATGCCAATATCGAGCTGGGCTTCAAGGCGGATCTGCGCGAATACGGCATCGGCGCGCAAATCCTGGTCGATCTGGGCGTCCGGAAGATGCGCCTGCTGACCAACAATCCAAAAAAGATCGTGGCCCTGGAGGGATACGGCATCGCCATCACTCAGCGGGTTCCCATTGTCATTGAACCCAACGAAAACAATATCCGGTACCTGGAAACGAAGAAACAGAGAATGGGACATATTCTTTAATTTTAGGGGGGGGGGACGAACCATGCCGAAAATCATCGAGGGAAAACTGGTTGCCAAGGGGATGAAGTTTGCCATCGCGGCCAGCCGTTTTAACGACTTTATCAGCGGAAGGCTTATCGAGGGTGCGGTGGACGGCCTGACCCGGGCCGGGGCGGATGAGAAGGATATTCAGATCTATAAAGTTCCCGGCGCCTTTGAACTGCCCCTCGCCGCGAAGAAGCTGGCGAAAAGCGGGCGATTCGACGCCGTGATCTGTCTGGGTGCGGTCATCCGGGGCGCCACGCCGCATTTTGAATACATCAGCGCCGAAGTGTCCAAGGGCATCGCCTCCGTCGGTCTCGAGACGGAAGTCCCGATTGCCTTCGGCGTCCTGACCACGGACACCATCGAACAGGCGATCGAAAGGGCGGGTACCAAGGCAGGCAATAAAGGATGGGATGCGGCAATATCCTCTATTGAAATGGTCGATCTGCTGAAGAAAATCTGACGGATAAAAGGCGTTCATGCACGACAGACGGAAGGCAAGGGAAGTCGCCTTACAGGTTCTCTACGAGCTGGATCTGGCCAAGACGGACGTTCAGGAAGCGGTGTCGCTGTTCTGGAGCCATTTTACGGCGCCGGAAGAAGTCTTTGAGCCCTTCTGGGACTATTTCGACAATCCGGAAGACGCCCGGAAGCAAAGAATAAAAAGCTTTGAGGTGTCTTCGAAGGCAAAGTTGTTCTCTATCCTGCTGATTGAGGGGGCGTGGCAGAAAAGGCAGGAACTCGATAAGATCATCAGCGACTGTTCCGAACACTGGTCCATCTCGCGCATGTCCAAGGTCGATCGAAGCATCCTGCGAATGGCGGTTTACGAACTTCTGTACTGTGATGACGTTCCCCCCAAGGTAACGCTGAATGAAGCCATCGATCTTGGCAAAACCTATGGTTCTGAAAACTCGGGGTCGTTCATTAACGGGATTCTCGACGCCCTGTACGTCAAGCTGCAACAGACCGTAAAGAAGCCTGATAAATCGGGAATGAAGGATGGGGAAAAACATGAGTGAGAGATATAACCCACTGGAAATTGAGGAGAAATGGCAAGCATATTGGGAAGTCCGCAAAACCTTTAAAGTCACGGAAGATCCTCACCGGGAAAAATATTACCTCCTTGAGATGTTCCCCTATCCCTCCGGCCGGATCCACATGGGCCATGTGCGGAACTATACCATCGGCGATGTCGTCGCCCGTTATAAGAAAATGAAGGGCCTAAACGTCCTGCACCCCATGGGTTGGGACGCCTTCGGGATGCCGGCGGAGAATGCCGCCATTGCTCACGGCACCCATCCGGCCGTCTGGACGAATGAAAATATCGCGTTCATGAAACAGCAGCTCAAGCGGATGGGGTTCAGCTATGACTGGGACCGGGAGATTTCAACTTGCGAACCCGACTATTACCGCTGGGAGCAGCTTTTTTTCCTCCGGATGTATGAGAAGGGGCTCGCCTATAAAAAAAGCGCCGTCGTCAACTGGTGTTCGGATTGCCACACGGTTCTCGCCAATGAGCAGGTCGAGGCGGGACTCTGCTGGCGCTGCGGCACGGAAGTGGGCGAGAAATACCTGGACCAGTGGTTTTTCAGGATTACCGCCTACGCGGAGGAATTGCTCGATTATTGCGACAAGCTCCCGGGCTGGCCCGAACGGGTCCTGACCATGCAACGAAACTGGATCGGCAAGAGCCACGGCTGCCGCATTACTTTTCCCCTTGTGGACGGGGACGGAGCGATCGAGGTTTTCACCACGCGCCAGGACACGATCTACGGGGCAACCTTCATGCTGATCGCCGCCGAACATCCGCTCGTCATGGCGCTCATGCAAGGCAAGCCCCGGGAGGGCGAGGTGCGCGCCTTTGTGGAAACGGTCAAGAGGCAGGACCGGGTGATGCGCACGTCCGCGTCTTACGAAAAGGAGGGGATCTTCCTGGACGCCCACTGCCTCAATCCCGTGACCAACAAGCGCATGCCCATATTTGCCGCTAACTTTGTGCTGGCCGATTACGGCACCGGTTGTGTCATGGCCGTGCCCGCCCATGACCAGCGGGACTTTGAATTTGCCCAGAAATACAGCCTGCCGCTGATTGTGGTCATTCAACCTCCGGATAAAACCCTCAACACCCAGACCATGCTCGATGCCTATGTGGATGAAGGCGTTATGGTCAATTCGGGAAAGTTCGACGGCGTGGAAAATACGAAGGCCCTCGATGCCATCGCCGCCTACCTGGAGTCCATCGGCCGCGGTCAAAAAACGGTGCAATACCGTCTGCGCGACTGGGGGATTTCCCGGCAGCGTTACTGGGGCGCCCCCATTCCAATCGTCAACTGTGAAAAGTGCGGCGCCGTGCCCGTTCCCGAATCGGACCTGCCGGTGCTCCTGCCCCGGGATGTGGAACTCACGGGCGCGGGCGGCTCCCCCCTGGCCCGGCACGACGCCTTTGTCAACACGGCCTGTCCGAATTGTCAGGGGCCGGCCAAACGGGAAACCGATACCATGGACACCTTTGTCGAGTCTTCCTGGTATTTTAACCGTTTCTGCTGCGCCCGTCATGACGAGAAACCCGGTCTCGACCGGAAAGCGCTGGACTACTGGATGCCCGTGGATCAGTACATCGGCGGAATCGAGCATGCCATCCTGCATCTTTTGTATTCGCGGTTCTACACGAAAGTGTTGAGGGATTTCGGTGTGATAGGGACGGACGAGCCCTTTGCCAACCTGCTCACCCAGGGCATGGTCTGCAAGGAAACGATGCGCTGCCCGGAGCACGGATTTCTCTTTCCTGATGAGGTCAACGACGGCAGGTGCAAACATTGCCTGACGGAAGTGACGATCGGGAAAACGGAAAAGATGTCGAAATCCCTGAAGAATGTGGTCGATCCCGATTATCTCATCAATCGCTACGGGGCCGACACCGCGCGCATGTTCTGTCTCTTTACCGCGCCGCCTGAAAAAGACCTCGAATGGAGCGATCAGGGCGTGGAAGGCTCCTTCCGCTTTCTCAATCGAACCTGGCGCATAGTTGTCGATTACCTGAACAGTATCAAGGACCTTCAACCATTCCGGGGACAACAGGAAGACCTGGAAGGGGATCTCAAAAATCTCAGGCGCAAAACGCATCAGACCATCCGGAAAGTAACCGGCGACATTGAAGACCGCTTTCATTTCAATACGGCGATCAGTGCGATCATGGAACTGGTCAATGTCCTCTATCAGCTCCGGCGCCCGGAAAAAGAAAATCTCAAAGCCCTGTCGGTCGTCCGGGAATCCGTGGAGGCCGTCATCCTGCTGCTGTCGCCGATTGTTCCTCATATCGCCCAGGAACTGTGGGGCATGCTGGGTTATAGCCAGAATCTTGCCGAGGCGGGCTGGCCGGTTTATGACCCGAGCGTCGCCTCGGAAGAACAGATTACCATCGTCGTTCAGATCAATGGAAAAGTCAGGAGCCGCATCATCGTTCCGGCGGATGAAGAGGCTGAAGAGATCAAGGCGTTGGCCCGGGCGGATGAAAAGATTGCCGCGATGATTGCCGGCAGGGACGTCCTGAAGGAAGTCTATGTGCCGAAAAAGCTGTTGAATATTGTGGTCAAGGGTTAGAAAAGTGCCGAGCATCGGAAAAGAGGGGTCGATGAAAAGCTTGAATTTGCTGTACCTGAAACGGGTCGTTATCCTCTGTTGCTTTTTACTGGTCGCCGCCTGTGGTTATAGTTTTATCCCAGATGGAGATGCCATCGATAAAAGCATTCAGAAAATTTTTGTTGACGTCTTTGTCAATAAAACCAGCGAAGCCAATATCGAGAACTCGTTCCGGACGGCTTTTATCGATCGGGTCAACCAGGGGCGACGGTTCAAGCTTGCTGGCAGCCCGGAAGAGGCGGACGCCATTCTCAAGGGGAGTATTGAAGGCCTCAGCGCCGCCCCACTGTCCTACCAGGCCACAAACCTGGCCGCCGAGGACCGGATAACCGTCGTTTTGTCCCTGACGCTGGAGGCGCAGAATCCAAAAAAGGTCATCTGGATGAGCAGCAGTTTCTCCGGCACCCAGGATTATCTCATGGGCAATAACCTGTCCGTCGCACAGGCCAATAGAAAGAATGCCCTCATCACGCTGTCTAACAACACAGCTGAGAGGGCATACAGGCTCATGATGTCGGGCTTTTAAAGAACGCTAAACGGCGATGGCGTTCGCCTTCCTGGTGAGGCGGGAGATCTTGCGGGATATGGTTTTTTTGTGAAAAACGCCCTTTGCTGCGGCTTTGGCAAGAAGGGGGATGGACTGGGCCAATACCGCTTTCGACGCCTCTTTGTCCTTCGTCTCGACGGCCGCCAGGACGGATTTCACGGCTGTCTTGATCCTGGATTTGACCGCAGTGTTTCGCTCGCGGTGTTTCTCATTCTGCTTGCTTCTCTTGATTGCGGACTTGTGTGTGGCCAAAAAACTTCCTCCCTCGAACATCTTTTTGATATGGAGGCAAGCCTTTATCTGAATTACGGGCTCCTGTCAAGCCTAAATTGACGAACTGGAAATAAACAACGCATGTATTCGGACAACAAAATCCATATCATTGAGGTCGGCCCCCGTGACGGCCTCCAGAACCTGAGCGGCTTTGTGGAAACGGAAAACAAGATCAGCCTGATCCGGCGTCTGGCCGAAAGCGGCATCCGGGAGATTCAGGCGGGCGCCTTTGTCAGCCACAGGGCCATTCCTCAATTCAGCGATATGGAGACCGTGATGGCCGGTCTTCGGGACCTCCATGACGTCACATTGACGGCGTTGGTCCCGAATATTCAGGGCGCCCGGGCGGCGATGGCCTCCGGCATCCGGAAACTCGATTTTTTCTTTTCCGTGAGCCGGTCCCATAATCTCAACAATGTCCGGCAGACTCCGCAGGAATCGCTCACCGCCCTCAAAATCATCCGGGATGAATTGTTATCGGGAACGGATATGACCGTTCGCGTCGACTTCGCCACCGCCTTCGGCTGTCCCTTTGAGGGAACCATAAAAACGGATGTTATCCTCGATTATTTAAAGCAGGTTGTTTCCTTGGGATTCCGGGAGGTGACCCTCTGTGATACGGTGGGGTTCGGTCATCCGGCCTTGGTCGAATCCGTTATCGCCGCCTGCCGGAAGCATTTTCCGGAGGTTGCCCTCGGCATCCATCTGCACAATACCCGCGGGTTGGCCCTGGCCAATGCCCTGCGGGCTTATGATATGGGAGTCCGGTCTTTTGACGCCGCCATCGGCGGACTGGGCGGATGCCCCTTTGCCCCCGGCGCCTCCGGAAATGTGGCCACGGAGGATATGGTTTTCATGTTCGAAGCCATGGGCCTGGCTACAGGCATCGACCTGCCGGCCCTGCTGCGAGCATCGCAATATCTGCATGATATTCTGCCGGATGCGCCCATCACCAGCGCCCTCTTTCGGGCCGGTCTGCCCGGCAAGGTCGAATTTCGGGATCGTCAGAACGACGGCTGCTGACGGGCTCCTCTAATTTTGCAACGGCAGGTTTGAGCCTGCGCAATGCTTCCACTTCCTGAACGAGCGCGAACAAAGAGGAAAAGCGAACAAATCAAGAAGGGACATGATAATGCTGACTTGTGAAAGCACAGTTTTAATCATTGTGGACATTCAGGGAAACCTCGCCCGAGTCATGGATGACCAGACGTTTCTCATTGAAAATAACCGGAAATTGATCAAGGGGATGCATGTTCTCGGCATCCCGATCCTGATAACGGAGCAGAATCCCCTGGGGGCGACGATTCCCGAAATCGCCGATTTATTGCCGGGCGTCCGGGCGATCACGAAGGACACGTTCAGTTGCTGCGCCGAGGAAAAATTCATGAGCGCCGTCCGGGCCATGAACCGCAGGCAGATCCTCATGACCGGCATCGAGGCGCATGTGTGCGTCTATCAGACGGCCATGGACCTGCTGGCGATGGGCTACGAAGTTCATCTGGCGGCCGACGCCGTTTCCTCCCGGACCGCCCGCAACCGCGAGATCGGTATCCGGAAACTGATCACCGCTGGCGCTGTCCTGACCAGCGCGGAAATGGCCCTCTTTGAACTGCTCAAGACAGCCGCCGATCCGAAGGCGAAGGATATTTTCAGAATTATAAAGTGAAGTTTTTACGAAGCCGTCGTTTTCGGCTCATTTTTTGACTTTTTACGAGTGTGTCAAGTTTTAGAGGAGATATTGGGAAGAGGTTGATTTTTCAAATTCAGAAATGATGGAGGGGCGGCACAGGAAAAACCTGAAGAAAAAGCACCCGTCGCGGGATCAAAATAAGAAGCGGAAGGATCTGATCAAAAAAAGAGACCTGCCCGGGGCAGGTCTCTTTAATATATGGCTTCCTTGCCGCTGCTGATCGTTACAAGAAGCAGACAGCGGTTTCAAATCTTAATGGCCGTGGCCGCCGGTTGACGTTTTCTCCTCGCCATAGACCACAAGTTTTCCTTCATGCTCCATCTCCTTGAGCCATTTGGGATGCTGCTTCTTGAGCCAGGCCCGTGTGACCCAGCCGGAAAGCATGGCGTCCAGAGAACCCGGAGACCCGATGGTTCCCAGGTAGAGGTGAACAAAGAAAAACGCAAAGATCGTCACAAAACCCAGGGCGTGCAGCACAAACATCCATCTCACGAGCTCCGTGGGGAAGCTCAGCGGGAACCACATGATCAACCCAGTGATCGCCATCATGACGCCGCATCCGGCAACAACCAGGAAGAATGCCTTCTGACCGGGGTTGTACTTCCCGACTTCGGGTACCTTGTCCACGTGCCAGAGGTAACCGCCGGCGCACATCATCCATTCCATATCTTCGGGCATGGAAAAGACGCCCGCTTCCTTCCACCACATGCGGATCGTGAAATAAAGGGTTGCCATAAAGAAAAGGCCCGTGAAGTTATGAACATACTTCAGGGACTTCAGGCCGCCCATGATCGTTCCGATAAAATTGAACGACTGAAACATCATCCCGAGACCGGTTATGCACAGAATCAGGCAGGAAATTGCCAGGCTCCAGTGGACAATCCGTTCAAATGCATCCGTCGCTTGAATTAATCCCTTTCTCATGGCTTATTCACCTCCCTTGTGGTTCTGGTCTTCATCGGGCAGCTTCGGCCCGTGAATGATATAGTGCAGGAACGAGCCGGCAATCACGCCGCCTGCGGCCAGCAGGCTGAGAGGTTTGAGCAGGTCTTTCCAGGCAATGATCGAAAGGGGCACGCTCGGATTGGCCGGCAGTTTTTCATAGGTCGAGGGCTTTTCCTGGAGAACGTAGAGAACGTGGGTGCCGTCGACGAACTTATCGCCGTAAACATTGGCGTTTCCGCCTAACTCGGCGGCCCGTTTATAGGCCAGCTTCAGCATATCCGCCCTGTCGCCGAACTTCAGCGCACCCGTCGGGCAGGCTTTGACGCAGGCCGGCTCAAGCGCCGCCTGGATGCGGGTCAGACAGAGATCGCACTTATAGATCTTGTCCGTCACCCTGTCGTATCGGGGGATGTCGAAGGGACAGGCCGAGACACACTCCTTGCAGCCGATGCAGCGCTCATTATTGATTGCCACGGTTCCGTATTCGGTGTAATGCAGAGCCCCGCTCGGACAGACCTTGACACAGGCAGCGTCCGTGCAGTGCATGCAGCCGTCCTTCCGGAACAGCCATTTCACACTGTCCTTGTCCGCGATTTCCTGGAACCGGATCAGTGTCCAGGTATTGGACTGAAGATCGGGCGGGTTCTGATAGGTCCCGTAATTCTCGGTCTGCGCGGCCGGCTGCTGGTTCCACTGCTTGCAGGCAAGCTGGCAGCCGCGGCATCCAGTACACTTCGAAACATCGATGAGTTTTGTTTTCTGAGCCATTTATGTTCACCCCCTTCCCTTCTTGACCACATTGACCATGAAGGCCTTGGTTTCAGGGATCATGGTATTGGCGTCGCCGATGGTCGGCGTCAGGAGATTCGCCGAATCCCCGAAGGTAAAAACCTCCGCCTTTTTGTCACCCGGCTTGTAAACCCGGTCCTTGGTCGTGATCCACCCGAAATGCCAGGGGATGCCCACCTGATGGATGGCGTTGCCGTCGATATTGAAGGGCTTGAATCTCGGGGTTACAATCGCCGTAGCCTCAACCTCGCCCCTTGCAGATTTCACAATCACTTTCTCTCCGTTTTTGATATTCTTTTCCTTCGCAAGCTCCAGGCTCATCTCCACGAACATGCCGGGCTGCATTTCCGCCAGCCAGGGGCACCACCGTGTCAGCACGCCGGTCTGCCAGTGCTCGCTCACGCGGTAGGTGCTGCACACAAACGGGAACCGGGGGTCGCAACTGGCCACCCCGGAATAGACATCGATGTCGGATCCGACACCGGCCTTGTCAAAACGCCTGATGGCCGGATTGTTCTTCTGGGGCGACATCAGGTTCTTCTCCACGGGGCATTCCAGCGGTTCATAATGCTCCGGGAATGGACCGTCCGCAAGACCCGGGCCAAAGATACTGCCCACGCCGTCGGGCTTCATGATGAAGGGCAGCCGTCCGGAACCGGGATTCCCGGCGCCGTCGGGCACGTCGCCCACCCACTTGGTTCCGTTCCACCGGATAACCGGTGTTCCCGGGTTCCAGGGTTTGCCGCTGGGATCCACGGAAGCGCCGTTGTAAATAATCCGGCGGTTGACCGGCCAGGACCAGGACCAGTCGGAATACAGTCCGATACCGGAGGCGTCTTTCGTCCCCCGGCGGGCGGACAGGTTGCCCTTGTCTGCATAGGAAGCGCAGTATATCCAGTTCCCGGAGGAGGTGGAGCCGTCATCCTGGAGCCAGGCAAAGGAAGGAACGGGATCGCCTTTTTTGAATTCCTTGAATTCCCCCTTCTTACTGGGATTCTCTACTTTTTTATCCTCCTGGAAGACCCCATTGATCTCCTTGGCGATCGCATGGGGGTCCAGATGTTTGATCTTGCCATCGAAGCCCTTGACACCGTAATCCCAGGTCATCTTCAGGAAGGCATCTTTCAGGGGCCCGCCCTTTTTCTCGTAGAGCTCCTTGATCTTATAGTAGAGCTCCGACATGATGTCGCCGTCCGGCAGGGCCACGCCCGGAGGATTGACCGCCTTATAGCGCCACTGCATCCATCGCCCGCTGTTGGTGATGCTGCCTTCCTTCTCCACGGAGGCGGCGCAGGGCAGCATGAAAACCTCTGTCTTGATCTTGGTTGGATCCATGCCGGGACCACGCCAGAATGACCCCGTTTCGTTATCAAAGAGATTCACATTGACCATCCAGTCCAGCTTGGTCAGACCTTTCCTGACCTTGTTGGAATGGGCGCCGCTGCACGCCGGGTTCATGCCCCAGGCGAAAAATCCCGTGAATTTTTCCTTGTACATCTGGTCGAAGAGCACCAGCCAGGAGTAGTTGGCGCCCGTATCCACCTTGGGCATGAGATTATAGCCCTCTTCCAGGGATACATTTGTTCCATAAACAGCACGGATGTAACTGGCCATGTACTTCGGCCGGTTCTTCCACCAGTTCAGGCTGTCCGGCTGCTTGGTCGCCGGGGTGTTCTTTTCGTTGTAGGCCTTCAGGGTCGGCAGGGAGGATGCCGGCGTAGGCAAATAGCCGGGAATGATATGGAACAGAAGGGCCTGGTCCGTGGAGCCCTGAACGTTAGACTCGCCTCGGAGGGCCTGGACGCCGCCGCCCGCAATACCCACGTTCCCCAGGAGTAGCTGGATCATGGACATGGTGCGGATGTTCTGCACACCGACGGTATGCTGTGTCCATCCCATGGCATAGAGAATGTTCCCCGCCTTGTCCGGCTTGCCGGTGGAGGCATAGGTTTTGTAAACCTCCACGAGCTTGTCCTTCGGGGTTCCCGAAATCCTGGAAACGAGTTCCGGGGTGTAGCGGGAGTAATGTTTCTTCAAGAGCTGGAAGACGCACATGGGATCCCGCAGCGTCTTGTCCTGCTTGATGATACCGGCTGCATCCTTCTGGAAAGTCCAGGTGGACTTATCGTACTTGGCGTTCACCAGACCGGAAAAAACGCCTTTGTTGTCCCCCGGCATTTTGAAGGCCGGATTGACCAGGAAAGCCGAATTCGTGTATTCCTTAACATACTCTTCAAAATAAAGTTTATTGTCGAGAATATATTTGATCATGCCGCCCAGAACGGCGATATCCGTTCCTGACCGCAGGGGGGCATAGAGGTGGGCCTTGGCGGCCGACTGCGTGAACCGCGGATCCACGCACACAAGCTTGGCGCCTTTTTTATCGATCGCCTCCTGTATCCATTTGAAAGAAATAGGGTGGTTGGAGGCAGGGTTGCTGCCCATGATCAATATCACATCACTGTTCTTAAAATCGATCCAGTGATTCGTCATTGCACCGCGTCCGAACGACTCTGCCAGAGCCGCAACAGTTGCGCTGTGTCAGATACGGGCCTGATGTTCTATATAGACCAGGCCCAACCCCCTCAGGAATTTTTGGTACAGGTAACACTCTTCGTTATCCATGGCGGCGCTGCCGACAGAGGCAATGCCTTCCGTCCGGTTGACAACCTCGCCTTTCTCATTTTTTATCTTGAAGCCGGCATCGCGGCTTTTCTTCACGTTTACCGCAATCTTTTCAAGGGCCCATTCCCATTCTACTTCTTTCCATGCCGTGCCGAACGGTTCCCGGTAGAGAGGCTTGCCCAGGCGGTTCTCATTGACGGCCATCTGATAGATGGATCCGCCCTTGCTGCACAACGAGCCCTTGTTGATGGGACTGTCCGGATCACCTTCCGTGTTGATCACTTTGCCGCCGCGCGTGGACACGATAATGCTGCATCCCACGGAGCAATAAGGACAAATCGTTGTGGTTTCTTTGGTGTATTTGATCTTCAGTGGCTGGGCGTGGGCAGAAACGGGCTTCAGGCTGATACCGACCCCGCTTGCCGCCAGCACTGCGCCAGAGATCTTCAAGAAACCTCTTCTGCTGACATCCATAAATGCTCTCCTTTCCTTTTAAGGTTTAGTTACACAAAACAACTGCCTATTTTGTCTCCTTTCCAAGCACGGGAGGTGCAACCGTTTCCGGCGGCGCCCATAGTCCACCTTTCATGGAGAAGCTCTTTAGAAAAAGTGGATCGGAGAGCATGACATTTTATAATATCTGAGGTTCCTGCATGACCGGGTTCGTATATATTCAATACCCTCCGGTGTCAACTTTTTTTTCAGCGGAAAACCGATGATTTCTTTTGCGGATGTCAATCATCAAATAACATGAAAAACGCAGAAAAGACGACCGTTTTCGACTCTATCCGCCCGGAACCCGTTGAGCTCTGCAAAGCAGCGTGTCCTATTGAAGTTTTTCCAGTTCCTTGACCATAATCTCCAGGGATGGCCGCTCATTGATATCGTGCACGTCGATGTAACGGATCACGCCTTTCTTGTCGATCACAATCAGGGCTCGTTCCGACGTGCCGTCGGTGCGCAGAATGCCGTATTTCTCTGCGGTCTGACCGTGGGGCCAGAAATCGGACAGCACGGGAAACCACAGCTTCCCCATCTGATTGGTCCAGGAAAAGAGCGTCGGGATATTATCCACGGTAATGCCGAGCAGGACCGCGTCATGCGCGTCGAAGAGGTCTTTGACGATATTATAGCCGGGCCACTGATCCGAGCAGACCGGCGTCCAGGCGGCCGGCACGAAAGACAGCACGACATTCTTTTTGCCGTAATAATCTTCCAGCGAGACCTTTTCCCCGGAAACGGACGGAAGCGTAAAGCCGGGTGCTTTCTCACCGAGCCTGACCTTCAGCCTGCTGTCCGTCGGCTTCAGGGGGCCGGTTTGATAGATATTATTTTTATAGGCGTCGGACAGGCTGAATGCATCTTTCGCCGGCGGCAGGATCAACACCATTGCGGAAACAGCCACCGTCAGAGCCAATAAATTGAATTTTTTCATGGTTACTACTCCTATTGTCATGTCAATCAAGAAATGTCATTTCGACCGCAGGGAGAAATCTAAGATTTCTCGGTCGTGAAGACTCCTTCGAAATGACAGAGTATCGTTGACACGACACTACTGCAGACCGGATAAGGTAATAATCTCATTCAGAAACTTCTCATTTCCCTCGATGGCGCCCAGCCTGGAATAAAAGACCTGGTGGGATCCATCGGGATTGATTTTCACGCCGATAAAATAGGGGGTCCGCACCTCGCCCATCAGTTTATGAATCTTGAAATCCCCGTCCGAAAAAAGCGGAAAGGGAATCTGGTATTTCTTCTTGAAGAGACCCACTTCATAATCAGAGTTGCCCGCGCCGATGCCCAGAAGCTTGATCTTTCCCTTCAATGCCGGATCATTCTCGATCTTGTTGTAGAGGCTGTTGACATGGGGCGCATCCTTCTGGCAGTAAGGGCAGTACATACTGAAGATCTGGAGGATCACCACCTTCGCCTTGATCTGGGGGACGGTGAAGGGGCCTGAAAAGAATATACCGGAAACGCCCAGATAGTTTTTGTCGGTACTGCTTTTGGGGGCCGGCAGCTTAAAATCGGGCAATTGCCCGCCTACGGCAGGCGGGTCGGCCGCCTGGACAGAAAAGGCAGCGAAGCAGACAAAACAGACAAAACAGACAACGATCCATAGATACACAGAAAGCTTTTTCATAAACGCAACCTCCATAGATCTAAAATTCTCAGACGAGAGGGGGGGGGGCATGACGAAGTCGTGTCCCCCACAATGCCGGGGGCTTGGATTATGTATTCCTAACGTTTGGCCTGTCTAAATGCAATAAAAAAGATTGCAGCCTGTTGCGCACCCCAATCCCCGCTTGACCAACCGCCGGGGCTGTGATAGAAATGCGAAACCGTCATGAAACTCAACAGGAAAGACGGCGGGGAGTTTGACAATGCCACTCTATGATTTCGCATGCTGCGCCTGCGGCCACGAATACGAGGCGATTCTGAAAATTGAAGAACCGCACGATCAACTGGAATGCCCCCAATGCGGGGCAAAAGCGCCGAAGAAACTGGCCACGGCCTTCCGCACCAACACCTGGTCCAAATTTTTAGATGACATGGAAAAAAGGGTCAATCCGCACAAGTTCAAATAGTGAATAAAATTCACGGCAATTTAACCGGCCTGGCGCCGTCGCAGATCAGAGGGATCGAGCAGCTCTACCGGCGGCGCGTGCCGCCCGACCTCATCGTTACCCATGAACTGGCCCGGCAGTTGACGACCCTTTCCCGGGAAATCAACCGCCAGATCGGCATCCTCATCAGCCGCCGCGGGGAGATTGCCTTTGTCATCGTGGGTTCCCACAAGGACATTCTCATCCCGAGCCTGGATAATTTCCGCTCCTCCTCGACGCGCTTCAAGGGCCTGCGGCTGATTCACACCCACCTGGACGGCGAACCTCTGACCACCGACGACCTGACGGACCTGGCGCTGCTGCGGCTGGATCTGGTCTGCGCCGTCGATACGCTTCCGGACGGTATCCCCGGAAAAGCCTATGCGGCCCACCTGATTCCCGAAAATCCGGAAGGCGTTTACTGGATGCAGCTTCCCCCGGCGCCGCCCGCCGAACTCACGCTCGATTTCCTGTCGTTTATCCAGGCCCTGGAGGGCGAATTCACAAAAAAGCAGAAGACGCGGAAGGTGGACGCCACGGACCGGGCCATTCTGGTTCGCGTGGAAACCAACCCGCTGGCCGACGTCGATTATGCCCTGGATGAACTCAAGGAACTGGCGCGCTCCTGCGGCGTGGAGGTCTTCGACACCGTTCTTAAATACCGGGCGCAAAGGGATCCGAAATTTCTGCTCGGAAAAGGGCAGCTCTCCGATCTGGTCATCCGGGCGCTGCAGATGGGCGCCAACCTGCTCGTCTTCGATCATGAACTGACGCCGGCCCAGGTTCGCTCCATCACCGATTTCACGGAGATCCGCGTCATTGACCGGACCCAGGTGATCCTCGACATTTTTGCGCGGCGGGCGCACAGCCGCGAGGGAAAGATCCAGGTGGAACTGGCCCAGCTCCAGTACCTGCTGCCGCGGCTGATCATGAAAAACACCGCCATGTCGCGGCTCACGGGCGGCATCGGGGCCAGGGGACCGGGGGAAACGAAGTTAGAGATCAACCGGCGGCGCGTGCGCGACCGCATCAACCGCCTCGAAAAGGAAATGAAAACCGTGCAGACGGCCCGCAATGTCCGGCGGGTCCGGCGGGAACGGACGGGCCTGCCGGTCATTGCGATTGTGGGCTACACCAACGCCGGCAAATCGACGCTGCTCAACGCCCTGACCCGAAGCGACGTCTTCACGGAAGACCTGCTTTTTGCCACGCTGGATCCGAAAAGTTCGCGGCTGCGTTTTCCGCGGGACCGGGAGGCCGTGATCACCGATACGGTCGGCTTCATCCGCGACCTGCCGAAGGAACTCTTCGCCGCCTTCCGGGCCACGCTCGATGAACTCAACGAAGCCGACGTGCTGCTGCATGTCATCGACATCAGCAACCCCAACTTTGAAAACCACATCCAGGCCGTGGAGCTGATTCTGCAGGAGCTTGATATCGCCGGGAAACCGACGCTGCGTGTTTTCAACAAGGAAGACCGGTTCCCCGACAAGACGCAGCTCAAAGCCCTCTGCCGGCGTTTTGAAGCGACGGCGATCTCGGCCCTGCACCCGGAGACGCTCGGCGAACTGATGGAAAAACTCTACGCCTACATGACGCCCTTGTACCAGCCCCCGTCGATCTGAATCGCCGCACCCGTGATGTAGCCGCTGGACTCGGAGGCCAGATAGGCGACGAGGCTCGCGAATTCTTCCGGCGTGCCCAAGCGTCCCATGGGAATGGTCGATTCCCAGCGCTTGATGATCGCCTCCGGGGTTGTCTTTTCCTTTTCGGAAACGGTCTTCGCCAGACTCCGCACGCGGTCGGTCAGCGTATAGCCCGGGCAGACGCTGTTGACGGTGATGTTGAACGGCGCCAGTTCATTCGACAGCGACTTGGCCAGGCCGATCACGCCGGAGCGAATCGTATTGGACAGAATCAGGCCGTCGATGGGCTGCTTGACGGAAATGGACGTCATGTTGATGATGCGGCCCCATTTCTTCGCCTTCATGACCGGGACCGCCTCCCGGGTCATGGCGATCGTGCTCATGAGGTTGAGACGGAACCCGTATTCCCAGAGCGCATCGTCGATTTCAAGAAACGTCGTCGACGGCGGACCGCCGGCGTTGTTGATCAGAATGTCCAGCGTGCCGAAATGCGCCAGGGCTTTCTGCACGAACCGCTTCGCCTCTTCCACCTTGCTGACGTCCGCTGCAATGGCGATCACCTCGCCGCCCGTCGCCCGGCTGATCTCCTCTACCGCTTCGGGCAGACAGGCGTCATCGAGTGCGCCGATGGCCACACGGGCCCCCTCCTGCGACAGCGTCATCGCCACGGCCTTGCCGAGCCCCATGCTCCCGCCGGCCACCAGGGCGACCTTGTTCTTCAATCCCAGATCCATCGCTTCCTCCTGTATGCTTGAAAAAAATCGTATCGGGCGCCTCGAAAAACACCCGCCGTCAAAACCCCTTGCGGCCATTACCTATAACAAAACGCCGGCAGCGTCAATGAAAGGAAGTTTTTTCATCGGCGACGATCCAGGGAATGCGATATCAAAGTCCCTCTCGTAAACCCCGGGAGATGTCTTATTCTATTATTCTGGAATAAGAAGGGGAAGCGAAAATCCACCAATGCCGCATTCCGGCAGGCTGTGTCTATCCTCCCGGAGAAAATCGCAATTGATTTTGCTGAGAGATCATCGCTTATTGAAAGCGAGATTTTGGAATAGTGCGTTTGTGTAGCAGCTTTCATTCGGTAATGCGCGAGATTATAAAGGGACTACTTTTGCCATAACACGTCATCAACACCTTTTTCTTTGCCCTTGTGGCGGAAACGTAAAGCAGGGCGCGCTCTAAATTCTCGGTCTCTTCTGCCAGATCGGAGGATTGATCCCCAAATGAAGACGACTGCAAGGGCACGTGTCACCTTGCACAATAATCTGATGCCTTTTTTTCACATTCGTTTGATATTTTGCAAACATGTATAATCGGAAGCCTTTGGCGGAGATGTGTTGTCCGATGCGGAAGGGTGTTTCCACCCTCCTGCATCGGGTTGGTGAT
>JAUSOK010000059.1 GCA_030656035.1 Syntrophales bacterium | reverse complement strand
GCCATGATTTTCGTCCTCCCTCTTCGTCTCGGCAACCATACATGCACCTTATTACCCTGTCCAGTTTTTGGGGAGTGTTATAATCCCTTTTCCGATGGCCCTTTGGAGGTTTTATGAAATGGCTGGGTGGCATCCCAATAGACCGCTCGAAATCTTCTAATGTAGTCGCACAATCAATTCAGACCTTCAAAGAAAACAGGGAAGTGGTATTAGTCGTTGCTCCCGAGGGAACAAGAAAAAAAGCTAATTACTGGAAAACTGGATTTTATCATATTGCTAATGGCGCCAATGTTCCGATCGTCATGGGTTTCATTGATTATGCACGAAAAGTGGGAGGTATCGGTCCCACGTTAATACCGACAGGAGACATTGAATTCGATGTGCAGAAGATCCGTTTTTTTTATGATGGAATTACGGGTAAGATTCCTGATAAATCGACCCCGGCAGTGATAGCACCCCGGAGCTGATAATATTTCAAATAAGGAAAAGGGGGCAGATAGAGAGCTGGTCTGGCAAAACTGGACAGTGACATAAGTGGTAAAGCTGCTCTATAATGAAGCTGAGGAGGAGCAGCATATGAGTAAAAGACCGAGAAGGAATCTTGCACCGGCGTTCAAGGCGAAGGTGTCGTTGGCGCATCCTGGACATGACAGTATCCCCGCAAAAATGTGTTGACTATCTACTTACCTTATAATAATTGCTCCCAGTATGAGTCGCAATATTTGTAAAGAAAATCGGTTGGATCGGAAGTATCTGTATATTCAAACCTTTGGCTGCCAGATGAACGTCAACGATTCAGATAAAATCGTGACGCTTCTGAGGGACGAAGGTTATGAAACGACGGACGACGCCGAATGCGCCGACCTGGTTCTCGTCAACACCTGCAGCATTCGGGAAAAGGCTGCCCAGAAGGCTTATAGCCAACTTGGGCGATTCCGGATGTTGAAAGAACGGAACCCGGAACTGATTCTGGCTATGGGAGGATGTCTGGCGCAACAGTGGGGGCAAAAGATTCTGGCTCGGGCGCCCTATCTGAATGTTGTTTTTGGGACCCATAACATTCACCGCCTGCCTGAGTTCATCCGCATGGTTGAAAAAAACGGGTCCCGGGTTGTGGAGACGGAATTTCAAACGTCTGTGAAGTCCCTGGGAATCACAGCCGTACCGCAGAACGGCGCCGTCAGCGCCTATGTGACCATTATGCAGGGGTGCAACAACTTCTGCGCTTATTGTGTCGTGCCTCATCTGCGCGGTCGGGAGGAAAGCCGCCCTGCTGATGACGTTATCCCGGAGGTAGAAAAACTGGCCGATCATGGTATCAGGGAAGTGACGTTGCTCGGACAGAATGTCAATGCTTATGGGAAAACGATCGCCGGTAGCCCCGGGTTTGCCCAATTGCTTCGAGCCATCGGCAGGGTCAAGGGGATTGAAAGAATTCGCTTCACCACCTCTCATCCGAAGGACTTGACGGAAGACCTGATGCGCTGCTTTGCCGAAGTGGAAGCCCTCTGCGATCACATCCACCTGCCGGTCCAGTCCGGATCGGACGCGATTCTCAGAAGGATGAACCGGGGGTACACCCGTGACCAGTATCTGGAGAAGATCGAAGGGCTGCGGCATTTTCGTCCGGAAATCAGCATTACGTCCGATGTCATAGTCGGGTTCCCCGGGGAAACCGAAAAGGACTATCAGGCGACCCTTGCGCTCATGGAGGCCGTTAAGTTTGACAATCTCTTTTCTTTCAAGTATTCAGAGCGTGAGGGAACGGCGGCGGTCGGATTTGAACATCAGGTTCCGGAAAAGGTCAAGCGAGAAAGGCTGCAACAGTTGCAGGCACTTCAGGAAGAGCACACGCTAAAGCGGAATCGAATGCTGGAAGGACGCGTTCAGGATGTTCTGGTCGAAGGGAAAAGCAGGAATTCCGAGCATGATATAACGGGCCGGACACGATCCAACAAGATCGTCAATTTCCGGGGAGGGCGGGAACTTGCGGGCAAGACCTGTTCTGTCCTGATTAAAAAGGCCTGTCTGCACTCCCTCAGGGGAGAGATGGTCGAAGGAACGGAAAACCCATGCTCATCGAAATGAAAGTAAGCGGGTTAACCATTGACCCGATTACCAATACGCCGATTGTCATTCTGAAGGATCTTCAGGAACGCAAAGCCATTCCGATCTGGATCGGCTTGTTCGAGGCCAGCGCGATCGCAACGGAAATGGAGAAGATCAATTTTTCCAGGCCCATGACGCATGACCTGATGAACGACATTCTCAAGATCCTGAATGCGGAAATTACGAGCGTGGAGATCTGCGACCTCCGGAACAATACGTTTTTCGCCAGCATTCATTTAATCAGGAACGGCGAGCGCTTCGTTGTCGATGCCCGTCCCAGTGACGCCATCGCACTGGCTTTGAGGGCAAACGCGCAGATTTTTGTGGATGATAAGGTCCTCGAAAAGTCGCGCACGATAGATTTTGGAGTGAAGGCCACGGACCTGGATAAGCTCAAAGAAAATAAACTGATGGAATTTCTGGAAAACCTCTCTCCGGAGGAATTCGGAAAGTATAAAATGTAGAAAAATAGGGGAAGTGTCCCCTAATTTCCCTAATTTCCATGAACGAGAGCAATATGGAAAAGGCCATCCGGGATTTTGAAACGCACATGGCCGTTGAGCGGAACCTTTCGCCGCACACAACGAAAAATTATCTGCTTGACCTGAAACAGTTCAGGGTATTTTTAGAAGAGCAGCACGCGCCGCTGATGCAGCGCGGCGATGAAGGGCTGTCTCAAGTTGATTATCTGGTGATCCGGTCTTTCCTGGGGGCGCTTCACCGGAAAAAGCTCAGCAGGACGACAATCGGTCGGAAAATTGCGGCTCTGAGAGCCTTTTTTAATTTTTTGCTGCGCGAAAGCCGCATCCGGGCCAATCCCGCGGAGCTCGTACAGACGCCCCGGACGGAAAAATACATGCCCACTTTTCTGTCCGTGGATGATATGAATGCGCTGCTGAGTGTGCCCTATCCATCGGATGCCAAGGGATTGAGGGATCGCGCCATTTTGGAACTCTTTTATTCCGCCGGCATCCGGCTCAGTGAACTGACGGGATTGAATCTGAATGCGATCGACGACGCGCAGGCATTGATCAGGGTACACGGCAAGGGCCGGAAAGTCAGGATTGTTCCCGTCGGCCAACCGGCGCTCACGGTCCTGAAGGCCTACCTCGAAAAAAGGGAGGCGCTTTCGCGGCCGGAGTCTGATTGCCACGATAGCCCTTTATTTTTAAGCAGCAGGGGGAGGCGTCTGACCCCCAGAAGCGTGCAGCGCATTGTGGACAAGGCGGTCTTGAACAGCGGGATCGGCCGCAAGATCAGTCCCCATGCCCTGCGGCACAGTTTTGCCACGCATCTGCTGGACGCCGGCGCCGATTTGAGGTCCATCCAGGAGCTGCTGGGGCACGAGAGTTTGTCCACAACCCAGAAATATACCTCCGTCAGCGTCAGCCGGCTGATGGAAGTGTACGACAAAGCGCACCCGAAGGCCGGAGGAGGGCCTGAGAACACATGAAAATCCGCGGGACAACCATCCTTGCCGTCAGGCATAAAGGCCTTGTAACCGTTGTCGGCGACGGCCAGGTCACGTTTGATGTGACGATCATGAAGCATGGGGCCAGAAAGGTTCGCCGGTTGTATCATGATCAGGTCATTGTCGGCTTTGCCGGCGCGACCGCCGACGCCTTTACACTTTTTGACCGTTTCGATCAGAAACTGGAACAGTATAACGGCAATCTGCTGCGGGCCGCCGTGGAACTGACCAAGGATTGGCGGACGGATCGGATTCTGAGGCACCTGGAGGCGTTGATGATTGCCGTCAGCAGGGATCACTTTCTCATGATCTCAGGCAACGGCGATGTCATCGAATCAGACGACAATGTCATGGCCGTCGGATCCGGGGCGCCCTATGCCCTCGCGGCGGCCCGCGCCCTTGTCAGGCATACGGACTTATCGGCCACGGAGATCGCCACGGAATCGCTGACGATCGCTTCCGAGATCTGTATTTATACCAACAACCGTATCACCATCGAAGAGATGGAAACCGCCCCGGGCGGGGAGTGAAGTCAATAAAGGAGAAATGTAGAATGTCGTCCAATCAGTTAACGCCCAGACAGATTGTGGAGCGTCTGGATCAATACATCATCGGACAGGGGGAGGCCAAGCGGGCCGTCGCCATTGCCCTCAGGAGCCGCTGGCGCCGGCAGAATGTGCCCAAAGAGCTGGCGGAAGAAATCTCACCGAAGAACATCATTATGATCGGTCCCACGGGGGTCGGAAAAACGGAGATTGCGCGGCGTCTGGCCAAGCTGGATAGTTCCCCCTTTATGAAGGTGGAGGCCTCAAAATTCACCGAAGTGGGTTATGTGGGCCGGGACGTGGAATCCATGGTGCGGGATCTCGTGGAGCTGTCCGTGAACATGGTTAAATCGGAAGAACAGGAGAATGTCAAGGTGCGTGCGGCCGAACTGGCCGAGGAACGGCTTCTGGATATCCTGTTGCCACCCAAGCCGGTGGAGAAAAAGGTGGAGGATATGCTTGCGGACAGGCCGCCGGATGCGGAGCAGGCGGATCTGCCGCTTCCGGTCGATACGACCCGGGAAAAAATCCGCCGTCTCCTGCACGAGGGAAAACTGGACAGCCGCTCTGTGGAGATTGAAATCCAGGAAGTCCGCCCCGGACCGATGATTGAGATATTTTCTTCCGCCGGGGTGGAGGATATGGGCCTGAACATCAAGGAGATGTTCGGAAATATCTTCCCGCAGAAAAAAAAGGTTCGAAAGGTGAATGTCCCCGAGGCCATTGAACTTCTGACGCAGGAAGAGGCGCAGCGGCTGGTCGATATGGACAAGGTGACAAAAGCCGCCGTGGAACGGGTAGAGCAATCCGGTATTATTTTTCTGGACGAGATCGACAAGATCGTCGGCGGCGACGGCGCGCACGGCCCGGATGTCTCCCGTGAGGGGGTGCAGCGAGACCTGCTGCCGATCGTCGAAGGATCGAATGTCAACACCCGGTACGGCATGGTCAGGTCGGATCATATCCTCTTCATCGCCGCGGGGGCCTTCAGCGCTACGAAACCGTCCGATCTGATCCCGGAGCTTCAGGGGCGGTTTCCCATCCGGGTCGAGCTGGATTCGCTCGGAAAAGACGAATTCATCCGGATCCTGACGGAACCCCATAATGCGCTGATCAAACAGTACGTGGAAATGCTGGCGACGGAGGGATTGAACATCATTTTTCAGGAGGATGCGATTGCCGAGATTGCCGAAGTGGCTACGGTCGTCAATGAGAAAACGGAAAACATCGGCGCCCGACGCCTTTATACCATTATGGAAACGCTCCTGGATGAAATTTCCTTTGACGCCCCGGATATGACGGAAAAGGAAATCGTCATCGACGCCGACTACGTCCGGGGGAAATTGTCGGAAATCGTGGAAGACGAGGATCTGAGCCGGTATATTTTATAAGAGTCAGTGAGGATGAAAATGGATCCTGTGAAAAAATCAATGGAGCGGGCGGAGATCCTGCTTGAGGCGCTTCCCTATATCAGGCGGTTTTATAACAAAACCATTGTCATCAAGTATGGCGGCCATGCCATGCTCGACGAAGACCTGAAGGAATCCTTCGCACGGGATGTGCTGATGATGAAATATATCGGCATCAACCCCGTCGTCGTTCACGGGGGCGGACCGCGAATCGGAACCTATCTGAAGAAGCTCGGCAAGGAATCCCGGTTTGTCCAGGGTATGCGCGTGACGGATGAAGAGACCATGAATATCGTGGAAATGGTCCTCGTGGGGATGGTGAACAAGGAAATCGTCGGTCTGATCAACCGCCATGGCGGCATGGCTGTGGGCTTGAGCGGCAAGGACGGCAATCTGATCGAGGCGGAAAAATATTATCTGAGCGAAGAAAAGGCAAAGGACACGCCCCCCGAGATCATTGACATCGGCTTGGTCGGGAAAGTCACGAAGATCAATGCAGCCCTGATCACGTCTCTGGCAAAGGATGGCTTCATCCCCGTCATCGCCCCGACCGGCGTGGGGGAGCATGGAGAAACCTTCAATATCAATGCGGACCTTGTGGCAGGGGAAGTCGCCGCCGCCCTTCAGGCCGAAAAAATGATTCTGCTGACCGATGTGGAGGGGGTGCTGGATCAGGACAAGCACCTGATCAATACCATGAGCGACCAGGATGCCCGGTGCATGATCGAGGCAGGGGTTGTGGAAGGGGGCATGTTTCCCAAGGTGAAATGCTGCATCAAGGCCCTGCGGGGCGGCGTCCGCAAAGCCCATATCGTGGACGGCCGGCTCAAGCATGCCATTCTGCTGGAGATGTTCACGGACAGCGGCATCGGGACGGAAATCGTCCTGACATAAATATGGATCGGAATCCGGCGTTGCGCATTCCTGAAAGCGAAAAACGATGAAAACTGAGGAATTAAAGGATCTTTACGAAAAATTTGTCATGAACACGTATAAACGGTTTCCGCTTGCCCTCTCCAGGGGCGCGGGCGCACGGGTCTGGGATAGCGACGGCAGGGAATATCTGGACATGGCCGCCGGCATAGCCGTGTGCAGTCTCGGCCATGCCCATCCCGGCGTCGTTGCCGCCATTCAGCGGCAGGCGGAAACGCTCATGCATGTGTCCAATCTCTATTACACGGAACCTCAAGCCTGTTTTGCCCGGTTGCTCGTGGAAAACTCCTTTGCCGACAAGGTTTTTTTCTGCAACAGCGGCGCCGAGGCCAATGAGGCCGCCATCAAACTCGCCCGGAAATACGGTCATGAGCGGCTCGGCGGCAAATATGAATTGATCACGATGAAGGATTCCTTTCACGGACGGACGCTGGCGACCATCACGGCCACCGGCCAGGAAAAATTTCAGGTCGGTTTTGCGCCCCTGCCGGAAGGTTTTAAGTATGCGCCCTTTGACGATCTGCCGGCCCTCGAAGCGGCCATTTCGGAGAAGACCTGCGGCGTCCTGCTGGAGCCGATCCAGGGGGAGGGCGGCGTCCGAATCCCCGATAAGCATTATCTGCTGGGGGTCAGGGAAATCTGCGACCGGTATGGAATATTGATGATTTTAGACGAGGTGCAGGTCGGCATGGGACGGACAGGGACCCTCTTTGCCTACGAAGATTCCGGGATCCAGCCCGATATCATGACGCTGGCCAAGGCCCTGGGCAACGGCTTCCCGGTCGGCGCGATGCTGACGACGGACAAGACGGCTGCGGCGTTTCAGCCGGGCAACCATGCTTCGACCTTCGGCGGCGCCCCGCTGGCTATGGCCGCCTGTATCGCCGTTTTTGAAGCCATCCAGGCGGAAGGGGTGCTGGAGAACTGCCGGCGGGTCGGGGCCTACTTCCTTGAACGGATGCGGCGCATGCAGGGACATCAACCTCTGATCAAAGACGTCCGGGGAAAGGGGCTGATCCTCGGGATGGAACTCAATATCGATGGCGCTGAAATCGTGAAGAAGTGCATGGAAAAAGGTCTTCTGATCATTACCTCGGGCGCCGGGAACGTCCTGCGTTTTGTGCCGCCGCTGATCATCTCGGAAAATGACGTGGATCAGGCCGTCAATATTCTCGAGGAGGTCTTCAAAACGTCATGAAAAAAGACCTGTTAAGTGTTTACGACCTTGACCCTGCGGATTTCAGGGTGATATTTGAAAAAGCGGCCAGGCTCAAGAAGATGTTGAAAGCGGGGGAATATCACGC
>JAUSOK010000055.1 GCA_030656035.1 Syntrophales bacterium | reverse complement strand
CAAGTTTTCTTCACATTTTTTGCTGACGGAATGGAAGGACGTGGTCGATGCTTGGCAGTTGGACTCATGGGAAGCCTATCGCGACGCCAGACGCCTGGGACGAAAAACGCGCATGCCGGAGAAGCAGCGGGTCATTCTCTGGTCCATTTTCGAACAGGTTCGCTCCGGCCTGAAGACCCGGAACCTGATGACTTATCCCGACTTGTTCGGAAACGTAGCCTCTCATCTGGCGAAAAGCAAAAGACTACCCTTCGATTTTGCCGTGGTGGACGAGGCGCAGGACATCGGCATCCCTCAGTTGCGGTTTCTCGCCGCCCTCGGAGCGGGGAGGCCAAACAGCCTTTTCTTTGCCGGCGACCTGGGCCAGCGGATCTTTCAGCAACCATTTTCGTGGAAGGCCCTCGGGGTCGATATTCGCGGCAGATCCCGTACCCTCCGCATCAATTACCGGACGTCTCACCAGATCAGAATGCAGGCCGACCGTTTGTTGGGGCCGGAGTTGTCCGATGTGGACGGCAATACGGAGGAACGACGGGGCATTATTTCGGTATTCAACGGACCGAAACCCGCCATCATGACTTTCGAGACGAGGGAAGATGAAGTTGTCGCAGTGGGAAAATGGTTTGCGGAGCGAATCGGCGAGGGCTTCATGCCCCACGAAATCGGCGTCTTCGTGCGCTCTCGGGATGAGATTGAAAGGGGCCTTGCGGCTGTCGAGAAGGCCGGGCTGCCCGTGAAGGTTCTCGACGAAAAGGTTGAGACGACGGGCGGGCATGTTTCTCTCAGCACGATGCACCTCGCGAAAGGCCTTGAGTTCCGATCCGTAGCCATCATGGCCTGCGACGACGAGGTCATCCCCCTGCAGAGCAGGATCGAAACCGCGGCCGACGACTCCGATCTGGAAGAGGTTTATAACACAGAACGCCACCTCCTTTACGTCGCCTGTACCCGCGCCCGCGATTACCTGCTGGTGACAAGCGTCGCTCCGGCATCGGAATTCCTGGATGACTTGCGGATGTAAATTTATGAACGTGCTTGTCTTCTCATTGGCGTCAATCACATATTTCCAAGAGAAAGGCGCTGCATGAGCAAGTCACCCACAATTCTCAACTTCAATAAAAAAAGTCCAAGGCGATCATTTATGCAAAGAGCATCTTGGTGGCCTGAAGCAAATCCTTCGACGCCTCCTGCCAGATGATGTAGATCAGATTGTCCACCAGGACTTCCTCACACCTGTCCTTCTTGTAGGCGCGCTTCGTCAGCGCGCCGCCGTGATCCACCGGCTTGTCGGCCTGGGGGTACTGCTTCAGGAGGCGACGCCCAAGGGCGCCCTCCGGCTCATCATTCAGGCAAATGAGATGACCGAAAACGGTCCCGAGGTCCTGCGTCCTGGAAACCTTGCTTTTCCAGACCTCCCTGGCCGTTTCGTAGTGACCGAGAATTTTTTTGATCAGGCCGGTCAGCTCTGCCTTTTGCTTCGCCTCATGACTCTCCAGATACATCTGGACTTCCACCCGTGCGTCTGCCACGGCCAGGATATATTCATTGTAACTGATCCCCATATCCGCCCTGGCTTCAATGCGTTTGAGCGCCTTGACGGTATCGCGCGCAGACTGGGCGTAGGCAGCCGGTACGATGAAAAGCGAGATCAATAGCGACAGAAAAATTATTTTTTTCATGGCTCCTCCTGAAAAAGGGCGATCAAATGACGACAACTGTGAAACCTTAACAGCATTTCTATCATAATCCTGTACAGATGACCATTAAAAACGCTCCTGTATTGCAGTTATGCGTCCTGTGGAAAAACTTGACCTATTCCGCAACTTGTGCGAAAAAGCTGCAATAATTACCCATTTTTTGAAGGTCTCAAAGTCAGGGCGGATTAAAGCCTGCTTCCATCGAATTTACCTGTAAAGGAGCGAATACACTCATGATAATCAGCCTGGTCAATCAAAAGGGAGGGGTCGGCAAAACGACCATCGCCATCAATCTGGCCTATGCGCTGGCGCAACAGGGAGACAAGGTCCTGCTTATTGACACTGACCATCAGGGCAGTGTCATGCACTTCAAAAAGATCGATCAGCACAACCATTTTGACGTCGTCCACCACACGCAGACCGATCTGACGCAGCACATCAGGGAACTCACGCAGGGTTATCGTCATACCGTCATCGATGCGCCGCCCGCTGTCGGGGATATGATTCGCTCCGTCCTGCTGGTTTCGAACCTGGCCATTGTCCCGGTCGGCCCCAGCCCGCTCGATATCTGGTCGGCCCGGGAAATGGTCCATCTGATCCGGGAATTAAGGAAAGAGAAAAGAAACCTCTCGGGCCGGTTATTGATCTGCCGGAAAATCGTGGGAACCCGCGTAGGACGAGAAGTCCGTGAAGCCCTGGAAAACTATCAGATGGATATTTTCCAGACCGAGATTCACCAGCGGATCGCCTATGTGGAAGCCATGATCGCCGGCATGCCGGTTATGGCCTATGCCCCGCAGAGCGAGGCCGGTCAGGAGATCAAAAACCTGTGCACGGAGTTGCTGTAGAATGATGGGCCCTCCCCCTGTTTCCCCCGTCAAGACGACTCGTATGGAAGGAATCGACGCCTTGCGCGGCCTGGTGATGGTCATCATGGCGCTGGACCACTCCCGCGACTTTTTCTCCAACTCGCATGCTTACTTTGACCCTATCGATGTATCCACCACCACGGCGGCATTCTTTCTGACCCGATGGATCACCGATTTTTGCGCGCCCGTCTTCTCCTTTCTGGCCGGCATCGGAGTCTATATATCTATTTCCAGAGGCGCCCCCCTCACGCAGGCGGCCAGGACCCTTGTCACCAGAGGGCTGTGGCTCATCTTCCTTGAACTGGTGATTTTGCGTGTCTTCTGGTATTTCAATTTCGACTATACCTTCCTCAAGGCGGGGGTCATCTGGAGCCTGGGCTGGTCCATGATCTTCCTGGCCGGTATGATCTTCCTGCCCCGCCGCGCCGTTCTTGTCGTCGCACTGTTGCTCATTCTGCCGCACAACCTCCTGGATGGGATAAAACCGGAAGTCTTCGGCGGGTTTTCATGGCTATGGATGTTGCTGCATGTGAAGGGCACCTTTGCCGTTGGCGATTCGCTGAGGGTCCTGGTGGTGTATCCCCTGATTCCCTGGCTGGGCCTCATGGCAGCGGGGTTCTGTTTCGGCGAGATCATGCTCAAGGAACGGGAACAGCGGCGCAAGATTGTTTTTTGGCTGGGCCTGGGCCTGACGATCGGTTTTATTGTCCTGCGCGGCGCCAATATCTACGGCGACCCGGCGCCGTGGACCACCCAAAATGACGGGCTATTCACGTTTTTCAATTTCCTGGCCTGCGAAAAATATCCGCCTTCGGTGTCGTACCTGCTCATGACAATGGGCCCCGCCCTGATCCTGCTGTCCGCTATGGACCGCCCCCTGCTTGCATGGATGAGGCCCTTTGTCACGTTTGGCCGCGTTCCGTTCCTTTACTATATGCTGCACCTGCCGCTGCTTCATGCCATGGCCGTTCCCGTCGCTTTATACCGCTTCGGCCAAGCCGGCTGGCTTTTCGCCAACCCTCCCGGCCAGAATTGGCCTTATGAGTTCCATTTTGACCTGCCCCTGACGTATGCGGCCTGGGTGGCCGCCACGCTTATTCTCTATCCTGTGTGCCGCCGTTTCGCAGATTTCAAATCGAAGCGCAATGATTGGTGGCTGTCCTATTTGTAGCGCCATATCTCCCGGCACGAAAAAGGATAAAGCAGTTTCAGGCTCCTTCAGATTTTCATTCCGAAAGGGGAAATGAAAAAGGTTCATCAGGTTGATACGTACTTCCTGAAGTCAGTAAATCGTCAGCCGCGATGAAAATGCATGATTTCGATTGGTTATCAATAATGTTGTTTCCACGATCATTATGATATGAGGACCTGTAATGTGAGGTGCCGGGACCAAGGGATAAGTGATTGAAATAATGTGGCACCGCCGGGAAACCAGGTGGTTAAATGCAAAACAGACCGCTGTAGTATCTGGGAAACCGGTTTACGACTCAAGAATAATTACTATTTATCACCCAAGGAACCTGAATATGAAAAACATCTCAATGTTGTTGATCATTACTATGCTTTTCCTTTCGTCCGGTTGCGGCATGATATCGGAGCGGGACCGTCTCCTCATGTCTGGCCGCTTTGGCGAACTTCAGAAACACGGCGAAGCAGAAATCAGTCGTTCAGGCACAGCGAAGACCTCTGTACTGTTACCGCTTTGCATAGCCTACGGAAATACAAAACGGTACGATCGTCTCTTCGAATGTTGTGACCGGTTGGAAAACAATATTCGAAAGGGTGATACATGTAATATGGACTGGGAGGAAACGGCAAAAAGGAGTCCCTTGCTCGGGGGGGTTGCCAAATTGGGGGCTACCATTCGGAGCAAGCAAAATTGCGATGTCAGTCCATTCCCTTTTATTTTAAGAGCCGAAGCCTATATTGACCTTGGACAATATGAGAAAGCGACAGAAGAAGCTAAAAAGGCCTATAATATGTCGATGACCTACAGGATTTGGTCGATGAGTGCCCTCAGCCTGGCGTACGCCCTCCAAGGAAACAGAGAGGAAGCTCTTCGCGTTGCCGACCAACTCGATGCTATGAGCAGCCCCCTAGGTTTAGCGTCACAAAAAAATGTTGGTCTTGCAAAGACCTACCTGGCCCTAAATGAATTTCAAAAGGCTTCCGACGTCATCACCGACCTTAGCTTTCCAGGTGAGAGTTTGTTTGCCTGGCAGAAACTGCCGAGATTGTTCATGTTGAACAAATGTCTCATGGAAACAGGCAAGATAAAAGAAGCAAAGGCCGGTTATGAGAGCCTTTTGAAAATGCCGCAAACCCGTGACAATGGAGAAATCTACTGGATGATTCTCTATGACCGAGGACGGATTGCCGAAAATGAGGGAAATCTTAAAGAAGCGGTGGATTTCTATCGCCGGGCGATAGCGATTATCGAAGAGCAGCGTTCGACCATCAATACGGAAACCAGCAAAATTGGTTTTATTGGCGACAAACAGGCCGTATACAGCCGCCTGGTATTTACCTTGTATGCTGATGGTCAATACGGTACTGCCTTTGAATATGTGGAACGCGCCAAGTCCCGTGCTCTCGTGGACATGCTCGCCGCCAAACAGGATTTTTCCGTGAAAACGGGAGACCAGCAGGCGATCGGTGATCTTCTTGCTAACAACACCGCCCAAGAGAAAGAACTGCTGGTACAGGATGAATCGTCGAACAAGTCTCAGACACGAAGTATCACGATTAAGAACAGGGAAATCTTGATGGAGCAGTCGCCTGAATTGGCATCCCTCGTCAGCGTCACTTCCCTTGGCACTGCTGAAATCCAAACTAACATACCCAAAGATGAGGTTCTCATTGAGTATTACTACGCTGACAAGGATATGTTAGCTTTCGTTCTGTCTGCACAAGGATTGAAAGTCTTTAAACTGAATAGCGATACGATTGCAGACACTATCCAGCAGTTTCGCAAACTCCTGATAAGTCCAGGCTCAAACGATTATATTACACTGTCCCGACAACTATACAGCAGGCTGATCCAGCCCTTTGAAACCTCTTTGAGCAATCTTAATCTTATCATTGTTCCCCACGGTGCCTTGCATTACCTCCCGTTTAATGCCCTTCACGACGGGAATGGTTGCCTCATTGACCGTTACAGCATCCGGATGCTGCCAAGTGCCAGTGTGATCAAATATCTGCAGGCAAAAAAATCTTCCAAACCTGCTGACATCCTTGCCTTTGGCAATCCCGATCTGGGTAACCCCCGTCATGACCTTGTCTATGCGCAGAATGAGGCCATTGCCGTTGCCAAAACACGTCCCCAATCGAAGGTGTTCCTTGGTAAAGATGCGACTGAAACTGCATTCAAAAAATATGGCGCAAGCTTCAACTACATTCATTTTGCCACTCACGGGCAGTTTAACGCTGATGCCCCTTTGAAGTCAGCAATCTTGCTGGCAAAGGATGCTGAAAACGACGGAATGTTGACGGTGGACAAACTCTATTCCACAAAACTTGAGACCGACCTGGTAACTTTGAGCGCCTGTGAAACAGGTATGGGTAAGATTGCCAATGGTGATGATATCGTAGGGTTGACCCGTGGATTCCTCTATGCAGGGAGTAGTTCCATCGTGGCGAGTCTATGGAAGGTGGATGACCTCGCAACCGCTGACCTTATGACATGGTTTTATACCAACATGAAAACACTTGATAAGCGAGAAGCCCTCAGGCAGGCACAATTACAAACGAAGAAGAAATACGACCATCCATTCTATTGGGCATCATTCCAACTGACTGGTAATGCAAAATAGACAGATAAAGAATCCATCAGAATACTGAAAGGTTTGACAGCGTTTTAACTTGTCATATTCTATCGGTAATCGTTAAAACTCAAAAACATATCAGTGCGAAGACTCGTAGGTAAACTAAACTGACGGCCCCTTGCGCGAACTTCATGTAGCAAATCATTGGCAATAGGGATGAAAAGGGCGTTTCATAGGGCATTACACCTTCCGATTCGGAAAGAACCTAGTGTCGTGTCAACGATACTCTGTCATTTCGAAGGAGTCTTCACGACTGAGGAATCTTAGATTTCTCCCTGCGGTCGAAATGACATTTCTTGATTGACATGACACTAGCGATATCGGTTGACATGCCGATCCACACTCTTTATACTCCGCGCACTTTCACAGAGAAAAGGCCCGCATGTGAAGCAGATACTGAGTCTTACCGGAAAATTTCTCTATTTCCTGATGGGCTGGCAGTTTGAACCGCTCCCGCCCTACTTTTCCAACAAGCACGTGATTATCGGTTTTCCCCACACCTCTAACATGGATGCTGTAAGGGCCTTCATCGGCTACCGGATTATCAAGCGAACCGGGCATATCATGGTCAAGAAAGAATGGTTCTTCTGGCCCATGTCTCTGGTGTTCAAAATCATCGGCGGCATTCCGGTCGACCGTGGGTCGTCACAGGGCGCCGTGGAACAGATGGCCGATATTTTCAACAGGAGAGATGAATTCCTTCTCGCTATCGTGCCGGAGGGAACGCGGAAAAAGGTCAAAACCATCAAGAAGGGATTCTGGTACATCGCCAAGGCCGCCAACGTTTCCATCGTCTGCTGGTTTCTGGACAACAAAAATAAGAAAGCCCGCTGGCTCGCCGAAATCATCCCGGGCGAGAATATGATGGACGATCTGATCCGGATACGGGACATCTATGAAAAGGCCGGCTATCTATTCCCCTTGGATGTTACAGCATCCTCCCAGTAAAACAATTCCGGACGCACCAAAAAACGGTATGCTGATGAGATTCCACATTGCACGTTTCGATTGGCAATCCTCAGCCTTTCCGACCCCTACTTTCATTGACTTGTAGATGAAGTCCGTCGAGGCTCAATTCAACAGATTATCAACTCAAAAGTACGCATGAACCGGATGAACCATGAAAAAGCATTCGGAAGTAATCTGAAAGCGAAGAATTGAGGAATGGGCGCGATGTTCACGTGAAAAAATCATTCCTTGTTCGGGCCTGATCTGTTATAGAAGCCGAAAAATTGGTTGATCAAAGGAGACAACGATTCATGAGCGACGATCTGCGCTGGGTAAAAACACACTGTGCACGGATGGACCATGGGGGATGCGCCCTTCTGGTCGGTGTCCGGGGCAATACCATTGAAGCCGTCAAGGGCGACCCGGAGGGTTTTCTGAACAAGGGCTACATCTGTGTGAAGGGCACGGCCTCGCCGGACCGTCTGACCCATCCTGACCGCCTCAGACACCCCCTGAAAAGAGCAGGGGGAAAAGGGGAAGGAAAATGGGAGCGGATTTCCTGGCCGGAGGCGCTCAACACCATCGCCGAGAATCTGATCAAAGTCAGGGAACAGTATGGAGCACGGGGAGTGGCTTTCGGCGTCGGCATGCCCAAGGGGCTTGACCATTTCATTCTCATCCGCCTGGCCAATCTCTTCGGATCGCCCAATGTCATCGCCTCCCAGGATGTCTGCCACGCCCCCCGCGAGATCACGGGGATTCACACCTGCGGTTTCTATCCGGTCGCCGACTTTCATCACAAAAGCAAGCTGGCCGTCCTCTGGGGCAGCAACATCACCGCCACGAACGAAGAAGGGGAGATCTGCAGCATGCTGCTGGCGCAGGTCAAGGAGGGCACGGAGCTGATCGTTGTCGATCCGCGCCGGATCGACCTCGCGAAGAAGGCCCGGTTCTGGCTCCCCCTGAGGCCGGGAACGGATAACGCCCTGGCCCTGGGTTTTCTGCATGTCATCATCGAAGAAGGCCTCTACGACAGGGAATTTGTGGAAAAATGGACTCACGGATTTGCCGAACTGGCCGGGCATGTCAAGGACTGGACGCCCGAAAAGGTCTCGGCGATCACCTGGGTTGCCCCCGAGCTGATCCGGGAGGCCGCCCGCTATTACGCCCAGGCCAAACCTGCCGTTATTCAGTGGGGCAATCCCATCGAGCACAACACCCACACGTTCGACACCACGCGCGCGCTGATCTGCCTGATGGCGATCTGCGGCAATCTCGACGTCCCGGGCGGGAACGTCGAAGCCCATGACCCGAAAATCATCGGTCTTGGCCCCCTGGTCCGGGCCGACCTCATCCCGACGAAGGCCAAAGAGATGATCAGCGCCCATCACCGCGTCATTCCGCGGCTCATGACCATTGCCCCAGCCTTCTTCCGCAAGGCTATTCTGGAAGACGTCCCCTACCCTGTCCGGGCAGCCTACATGATGTGCAGCAATCCCATGCTGTCCTATGCCGACAGCCGCCAGACCTATGAGGCGCTCATGAAGCTCGACTTCCTGGCCGTGGCGGACCTGTTCATGACGCCCACGGCGGCCATGGCGGATATCGTCCTGCCCGTGGCCAGCCAGTTCGAGTTTGACGACATCGGCCATATGGGCATCGGCCACGGCTTCATCCTGGCCCGGCCCAAAGTGGTCGATCCGCCGGAAGAATGCTGGCCGGACATGAAAATCATGAACGAGTTGGGGAAGCTCATAAGCCCGCCGGAACTCTGGCATGACGATTACCGTGAGTTCATCGAAGACGTCGTCAAACCCGCCGGCCTGACCTACGCGCAGTTCTGCGAAAAGGGCTACCTGAAAGGTCCGGACCGGTTCAAACTCTATGAAGAAAAGGGCTTCCGCACGCCCACGGGAAAGGTGGAGCTGCTGCTGAGCACGGCCGAAAAATTCAAACTGAGCGCGCTGCCGGAATTCAGGGGTCTGCCCGAGGAGGACGACCCTCAGTACCCGTTTGTCCTGACCAGCGCCAAGAGCCGCTATTACCTGCATTCGTCCTATCGCTGGATCGACAAACTGCGCCGGCTGAAGCCCCATCCACAGGTGGAGATGCACCCGGATACCGCCCGGCAGTACGGCATCGCCGCGGGCGACGACGTCGTCATTGAAACCCGCTACGGCAAAATCACCCAGAAAGCCCGGCTGACCGATGCCATCGATCCCCGGGTCCTCTGCGCCGACCACGGCTGGTGGTTTCCGGAAGGGAACCCTGAAAACCAGTACGACTGGGACAAGGCCAACTTCAACATGCTGACGTCCACGCAGAAACTGGGCCGGGAATATGGAACGCCCAACCTCAAGGGCATGGGTTGCAGAATTTATCTGGGATGATCCGGGGGCTGCGAAAGCGTTTCTGTCCTTAAGACACGGACTCCTATAAAACAAGACGCCCGAATGATCCTGTCATCACCCGGGCGTCTTGTCTTTGGCGCTGCCAACGTTACACCTTTTCTGCGGCAGGCGCATCCCAAACGGCAGATTCCTTTACTTTTTTGCCTCGCCTTTCACGGCTTTCTTGACTTCCTTCACCGTTTGTTTTTCGGCCGTTGCTGCAGGCGCTTTCTTAGCAGATGCATCCTTGGTAAACGCTTTCTTTACTTTTTTCACATCGTCCTTCACTGCTTTCTTGACTTTCTTCACGGATTTCTTTGTTTCGGCGACCGTTTCCTTCACGTCCTTTTTCACGGCTTCCTTCATTTTGCTTGCATCTTTTTCCATATCCTTGACATCCTGCTTCAGCGTTTCCTTCACCGTTTGTTTCTTGGCTGCCGGGGCCTTACCAACGGGAGCCTGGGCATAAACCGCAGTCGCCAAACCGAATACCAAAGCCACAACCAATAACATCACTTTCTTCATAATTCCTTCCTCCTCAATTTTTTTATCCATCCACCCTGAAATGATCCATCACTCAGGAAATGACCCGCCACTCAATTGCTGCAGGAACCGATCCTGACGATTTCACCAGCTGAAAACGTCGGCGTCCTTATATCACTTAACCGTTATATATCCAATATATTTATTAAATCATCCCCGTTTTTCATCATTTCATTTTGGCCGGCGGCTGCAAACGGTGGGAATCTACCTGCAGCCCCGTGTGCCCATCGACGCCTCCAACTCCGCCAGGCTTCTGAGTTTATTGATTATCTCCGGCAGGACTTGGGCGACGCGATCGATCTGCGCTTCTGTATTCCCCTTTCCCAGGCTGAACCGTACCGTTCCCATGGCGATGTCTTTAGGAATCTGCACGGCTTCGAGGACATGGGACAACCGGATCGTTTCAGCGGTACAGGCGGCGCCGGCGGACGCGGCAATGCCCTGCTTGTCCAGTTCCCGCACGATGGCATCCCCGGTAATGGAGCGGAAAGACACACTGAGGATGTGGGGCAGTCTCCGGAAGGGATGGCCATTGACGCGAACGTCGGCTATTTTTTCCATGATCTGCATTTCCAGGCGATTTCTCAATCCCAGCATGCGGTCCATCTGCCCGGGCAGATCCCGGGCCGCGATCTCACAGGCCTTGCCCAGCCCCACAATGCCCGGCACATTCTCCGTCCCGGTGCGGCGGCCGCTCTCCTGATGACCGCCGAACAGGATCGGTGCGATCGGCGTGTTTCGCCGGACGTACAGGGCACCCGTGCCTTTGGGACCGTAGAGCTTGTGACCGGCCAGCGACAGGAGGTCCACGCCCAGTTCGTTCACGTTCACGGGGATCTTGCCGACGGACTGAACGGCATCCGTATGGACGATCACGCCCCTCTCCCTGGCCATGAATGCAATCTCAGACAGAGGCTCAATCGTCCCGATCTCATTGTTGGCGTGCATGATGCTGATGAGGAAGGTTTTCTCCGTCAGGGCGCGCTGCACGTCTTCGGGGTTGACCACACCCTCGCCATCCACGGGCAGATAGGTTACGGCGAACCCCTTCGTTTCCAGATATTTGCAGGTATTGAGCACGGCATGGTGCTCGATGGCGGATGTGATGATATGGTTTTTTCCTGATGTTTCGGCAAAGGCCGTTCCCATCAGGGCCATGTTATCCGCTTCGGTCCCGCCGCCCGTGAAGACAATCTCCGCGGCATCTGCGCCGATCATGGCGGCCACCTGCCCCCTTGCCTCGTCGACGGCGCGCTTCGCTTCCTGCCCGAAGCGGTGAATGCTGGAAGGGTTTCCGAAATGATTGGCGAAATAGCGCATCATGGCCCCCAGGACTTCGGGATCCGTGGGGGTGGTCGCACTGTGATCCAGATAAATGGCTTCCATGTTTACCTCTTCATCCTTATTCATCCTTGAGGAGAATTGAGACTCTACCTGAGCTTTGCCCTATCTTCAATATTTTTTATTCTTCGGGATCGATCTTCCGTTCCGACTGTGTAAAAGAATTCGCACCGCATAAACCGGTTCGCACCATTCATCCCGCCACTCCCCTTTTATTCCCGTTTCTTCCCATCCGGACAATTTATCATTTATTGAGAGATAACGGATTGATACGCTTGTCTTGCGCAACACAACGGCTGCCTGGCATGGATCATGCTGTAGTGGACCGCGCAATCAATATTCCGATGGCATCATTGCCACGATCCGTTCAAGAGGAGAAGCCCGATGATGGAAAAAGCACTTACCGCCGTTGTCTTCCCCGGCCAGGGCACGCAACGCCCCGGCATGGGAAAGGATTTTTATGACCAGATTTCTGCCAGCCGCGAAACCTATGAGGAGGCTTCCGATGCGCTCGGATGGGATGTCGCCGCCCTGTGTTTTGACGAGGACGAGGACGATCTGCATTTGACGGCCTTTTCCCAACCCTGTATCCTCACGACGGAAATCGCCATGATGCGCGGTCTGGCGGAACGCTACGGCTTTTTTCCCTCTTTCTTCGGAGGACACAGCCTGGGGGAATTTACGGCGCTGGTTGCCGCCGATGCCCTGCCGTTATCGGAGGCCGTAAAAATCGTTCATCGTCGCGGACAGTTGATGCAGGATGCCATGCCCCCGGGACTGGGAACCATGGCCGCCGTCATTTCCGAGAATCTGGACAGCGAGAGGTTAACCCGTCATCTCGACGATCTGCCCATCGATGTGGCCAATGTCAATTCCGACCACCAGATTGTAATCAGCGGCGCCACCGATTCCATGCCCAACGCGGCAGTCCGGGTACAGGAGTCGCTCGCCGAGGGTCAGAGTTTCCGCTTCGTTCCCCTGCATGTAAGCGCCCCCTTTCACAGCCGTTTCATGCGGCCCGTGGAAATGCATTTCAAGGAGGTACTGCGGAACGTCGGGAAAAATCTGAAGGCGCACAACGCCCGGCAGGTGACCTCGAACTTCACGGGGGATTTCCATAGCGATTGCCGGGAAGATATATTCAATAACCTTGTGCAGCAGGTCAGCAGCGTCGTGCAATGGAAAGACAACATGCGGCGCCTGCTTGCAAAAACGAGTGCCATCTTTGAAGTCGGACCCGGCCGTCCGTTGCGAGACTTCTTCAAAACGATGAATGCAAATTGCCTTTCCATCACCAGCCTGAAGTCGGCAGAGCGGATCTTATAGTCAAATCGAATACAGGTCGCTGACAAGTGAAGAAGCCCCGCCCACAGGGCGGGGCTTCTTCACGGGTAGACGCAGGCTTTAGCCTGCGCGAACAGCATCCGCCATTCATCCCCGCTCACAGAGCGGGGCATTCTGGCGCTTTTCGTTAAAAGGATTCAAATGAATTTTTCATTAACATCGGACCAGCAGGCCCACGTGGATACGGTGGCGCGTTTCGTCCGGCAGGAGATCCTCCCGCAGGTCATGGCTCTGGAAAAAAGCCACGCCTTCCCGTGGGAGATCCTGCAGAAGGCCTGGCAGATCGGCATCCTCAATCTCAGCATCCCCGAATCCATCCGTGGCTTTGAGGTGGACGTCATCTCCACGGCCCTGATTATCGAGGCGCTGTCCTACGGCGACACGGGCATCTCCACCTCGGCCATGTGCAATGATCTGGCCAATACCGTCATCGCCCGGCACGGCACGCATGAACAGAAAGAGGCCTTCCTGCGTCCCTTTGTCGAACAACCCCTGCTGGCTGCCTTCTGTCTGACCGAACCGGGCGCGGGATCGGACAACGCCGCCATGACGACGTTTATAAAAAAAGGAGTGGATGGCGCCTACCTGCTCAACGGCACGAAGTGTTTTATCACCAACGCCTCCTACGCGTCCCAGTTTACCGTTTTCTGCAAGGTCGGCAAGCCCGCCAGTCAATTCATGGCCTGCGTGATCGTCCCCTGCACCCCGACGCTTCCTGAGACGCTTGATCCCGATCTATCGGAAGACAGGCAGATCTCTTGTGAAAAAGGAGGAAATATCAGTATCGGCAGGCCGGAAGACAAGCTCGGTCAGCGCCTCTCCAATACGGCCAGCGTAACTTTCGAGGATGTCTTGATCGAACCGTTTCAGATCATCGGAGACCGCAGGCAGGGTTTCAAGTATATCGTTGACGTGCTCGATTATGCGCGGCCGATGGTTGCCGCGATCGGCGTCGGCCTCGCCCGGCGGGCGCTCGACGTCACGTTGAACTACACAAAGCAGCGGCGCCAGTTCGGACAGCGGATCTGCGACCTGCCCGTCGCCCGGGAAACGCTTGTCGCCATGTGGAAGAAGGTCGAACTGGCCCGGCTGGCGCTTATGCAGGCCGCCGCCAAAGTAAAGGAAATGGCGCCCGATCAGGGGCTCTATGCCTCCCTGGCCAAGAACACGGCGGCGGAAGCCGCGTTGTTCTGCACCACCGAAGGCCTGCATCTTCACGGCGGCTATGGTTTCATGTCCGAATATGAAATCTCCAAACTTTCCCGCGATGCGCATATTATCGACATCTATGAAGGGGTGCGGGAAGTCCAGAACATGATCATCGGACGGGAGATTCTTTAGTCGTGCTGTATTTACATGGCCTCGGACATTATTATCCGGAAAACATCATTACCAATCGCTTCCTCGAAGACCTCGATATCGGCGCCACGGAAGACTGGATACTGGAGCGCGTCGGCATTCGCACGCGCCGCACATCACTGCCTCTCGATTATATCCGGGACACCAAAAACAGCGATCTGCGCGCCGCCCAGGATGTCAGCTCATCGAACAATATTATAACCGGAGCCGCCGCCGCACGCATGGCCATTAAGCGGGCAGGGATCAGCATAGACGATATCGGGCTGGTTATTTCCGGCAGTTCCGCGCCGGACACGCTGACGCCCGCAGAAGCGTCCATGATCGCATCCGAGTTGGGCATTGAATGCCCCTGTTTTGACCTGAATTCCGCCTGCACCACGTTTGGCATGCAGATCCATTTCCTCAGCGGCATGACGGCGAATGCGCTTCCTCCCTTCATCCTGCTGGTCAATCCCGAAAACCTGACGCGGTCCATCGATTATGCCGACCGCAGCACGGCGGTCCTGTTCGGCGACGGCAGCGCCGCCGCCGTTGTATCCGCAACCGTCCCTTCGCGGATGGTTTTTTCGGCCTCTCACTGCGGCACAAGGACTGCCGACTGCCGGAAAGTCACCATCCCCCGGATCGGCTATTTCCAGCAGGATGGAAGCGCCGTTCAGGGGTTTGCCATCCGCAAGGCCACGGAGTCCATCCGCCTGCTGCAGATATCCTTCCCAGCAGAAAATGGCAATCGCTTTATTTTTGTCGGGCATCAGGCAAATCTGGGAATGCTCCGGACAGTCTGCGAACGCGCCGGAATCATACCGGAGAATCACTGGCACAACGTGGTCGAATTCGGCAATACGGGCGCATCCGGTGCGCCGGCCGTTTTGAGCCGGCACTGGGACCGGCTCCGCTCCGGCGATCATGTGGCCATGGCGCTGGTCGGAGGAGGCCTGACCTGGGTACATTTGATTCTGAAAGTAGAGGAACACCCATGACCTATCATGAATTCAAGTTAAAAAACGCTTTCTCCCATGAAGAACTGGTCGCCATTGCCTATGGCACCTTGGTCGACGATCTGCCGGAAGGCGCCGACGCCCGCCTGCCCGCGCCGCCCTTTCTCATGGTCGATCGTGTCCTGTCCTTTCAGGCTGCAGGTCCTCACGGCGCAATCGTCGCCGAACAGGACATCCGCTTTGACGCCTGGTACTTTCAGTGCCACATGCCCGGCGACCCCGTTCAACCGGGCTGTCTGTGCGTGGACGCCGTCTGGCAGTTGCTCGGTTTTTACTGTGTCTGGCGCGGAGCGCTGGGCGCGGGAAGAGCGCTGGGCTGCGGTGAAGTTGCCTTCAACGGTCAGGTGCGCCCCTTCAATCGCTGCGTCCGCTATGAGATCGACGTGAAGCGCTTTTCCAATCTCAAGGACAGCGGCGCGAGCATCGTCATCGGCGACGCTCAAGTTTTCGTGGACGGCGAAGCCATTGCATCGGTTCAGTCGGCGCGCGTCGGCGTGTTCAAGGGTATTGCCTACCCGGACTATCCGCGGCGTTCCCGCCATTCTGTCGGCGGGATTTTAAAAGGATAAGAAGATGGAAGAGGGGAAAAAGAATCAAAAACCGGTTGCCCTTGTCACGGGCGGAGCCACCGGCATCGGCGCCGCATGCTGCCGCGCGCTTGCAGATCAGGGCTTCCTGGTCGGCATTCATTACCATTCAAGTGAACTCAAGGCCCGGACGCTGCTGGACGAGATCGGCGCCGGCTTCCTGCTGCAGGCGGATATGTCGGACATCAGCCAGATCGAGGCGATGGTCACAGACATCAAAGGCAGAACGAATCGTTTGGACGTTCTTGTCAACAACGCCGGCGTCTCGGTGAACGCCGATATCCATTCCATGAATATCGAGCAGTTTGACGCCCAGCGGGCGATGCTGCGGGGCGTCTGGTATCTGACCAAACGCATGCTCCGCCTGTTCATGCTGCGGGCAAATAGCGGCCGGATCATCAATATTTCCAGCGTTGTCGGCCATACGGGCAATAGCGGGCAGATTCCCTACACGATGGAAAAGGCGGCGTTGGACGCTTTCACAAAATCCCTGGCCGCCGAATTGAAGGGCAGAAATATCCTCGTCAATTCCATCGCTCCCGGCTTTATCGAGACGGAGATGACGTCGATTCTCCCTGAGGATATTCGGAACCGGATTCTGGACCGCATCCCGCTGGAGCGCATGGGACGGCCCGAAGAAGTCGCCGACGTGGTTGCGTTTCTGGCTACGAGGGGTTCCTATATTACGGGCAGTGTCGTGCACGTCAACGGAGGCCTCTATGGCGGCTGATCGCAGGATCATCGAAGAGATACTCACGGCCGTCCCGCAGCAGGCGCCTTTCCGGTTCATCGACGACATCATGGATCTCGACGAGCGCCGGATTACGGGGCGCTACCGGTTCCGCGAAGATGAATATTTTTACCGCGGGCATTTTCCGGGACGTCCCGTTACGCCGGGCGTCATCCTGATTGAAACCATGGCACAGACGGGCGTGGTGGCCTTCGGTCTGTATCTGAGCCTGCTGAAAAATGAGTTCGCGCGCGATCGCCTGCAGGGGCTGACCACGCTTTTCACGCTGGCCGACAATGTGGAGTTCTTCAGCACAGTCGCACCCGGGGAGACTGTTATCATTCAAGGTGAAAAAGTCTATTTTCGCGCGAGAAGTATAAAAACGAATGTCGTCATGACCCGTGAAAAAGGAGAGGTTATCTGTTCCGGCGTTCTGGCCGGCATGGGGGTTTATTCGGCATGAAAAAAAGAGTCGTCGTTACCGGCATGGGCGTTGTGGCCCCCAATGCCCACGGACTGGACGCTTTCACGCAGGCCTTGCGGGAAGGCCGTTCCGGCATCCGGTGGGTTCCCGAACTGGCGGACCTGAATTTTTCCTGCCAGATCGGCGGGATCCCCCAGGATTTTGACAGCACCCGAAAACGCTATTTCGATCATGAAAAGCTGATGTCCATCAACGACAATATCGGCTACGCCTCGGTCGCAGCTATCGACGCCTGGATCGATGCTGGGTTTGACGTTCCCGACGCCGAAGACGATTGCGTGGACTGGGATACGGGCGTCATCGCCGGCAGCGGCGTCGGCGGGATGGACACGATCGCCCGCACGGTCGTTCCCATGGTGAACGCGGGGAAGGTCCGCCGCATGGGCAGCCGCATCGTCGAGCAGGTCATGAACAGCGGCACGAGCGCCCGGATTGCAGGGTTGCTGGCCCTGGGAAATCAGGCGACGTCCAACTCCTCGGCCTGCAGCACGGGCAATGAAGCGATCCTTGGAGGTCTCTGGCGGATCCGCACCGGACAGGCAAAACGGGTGCTGGCCGGCGGTTCCGAGGGCGCCTCGCCTTATATCTGGGCCGGTTTTGACGCGATGCGCGTCATCTGCCGCAAATTCAACGACCGCCCCGAAGCCGCGTCACGGCCCATGAGCGCGTCGGCCTGCGGTTTCGTTCCCGGTTCCGGGGGGGCTCTGCTGATGCTTGAAGACCTTGAAACGGCCCGGGCGCGAGGCGCCCGCATCTACGCGGAAGTACTCGGGGGCGCCGTAAATTGCGGCGGGCACCGGATGGGCGGATCCATCACGGCCCCCAACCCGCATGGCGTTCAGCGCTGCATTCATGCCGCACTGTCGGATGCCGGGATCGAACCCGGCGCAGTCGATGCCATCAATGGCCACCTGACGGCGACGTTTGCCGATCCGGGAGAGGTAAAGGGCTGGTCGCAGGCCCTCGGTCGCGGTCCCGATGCGTTCCCCTGGATCAACAGCACGAAATCGCTGATCGGCCACTGTCTGGGCGCCGCCGGGGCCATTGAATGCGTCGCCGTGGTCTTGCAGCTTCACCAGGGATTTCTGCACCCTTCCGTCAACTGCGAGGACATTCACCCGGAGATCGAGCCGTTTACGAATCGCATCCCGCGGACCTGCATGGAACATAACGAATTGAAGATTATCGCCAAGGCCGGATTCGGCTTCGGCGACGTCAACAGTTGCCTGATTTTCAGGAAATGGGAAAATGAGAGTTTTGCATAGCTGCTGAAAAGCGGTGTCAAAATATATAAAATAAGAAGGAGTGATGCAATATGGATGAACAAAAAATTTTTGAGGCGATGACCGACATTCTCAGGCCCTATACGAAGGATGCGGCGCTGCTGGAGCGTGCGACCCGCGACACCCACATCCTGGACGACCTGAAGGTCAATTCGGCCCGGCTCGTGGATGTGATTATCAAGTGCGAAGATGTTTTCGGCATAACCGTGGATGACGACGAGGCCGATACGATCCGCACCATCGGCAGCGCCGTTGACCTGATCCATGCAAAGTTGACGTAACGGCCATGCTGTCCTTCCGGGCGAAAGCGCTCCTGCTGCTCCAGAACGGCCTTGGCCGCCTGACGGCCTTTGTTCTGGTACCCTGTTACTTTGCCCTGATCAGGCTCAGGGGTTACCGGATCAGGGATCTAAAGGCTGTCAGGGCGGCATGCCGCCGTGAATTTGAAAAGCACGAGGGGCCCTGGCTGATCTGCGCCAATCACCTGACCATGGTGGACTCACCGCTTCTGAGTTACGCCATGCTGTCGCTTTGGGCGCACCTGCGCGACTTTCGCTGGATTCCCTGGAATCTGCCGGAGCGCAACAATTTTAGCAACCCCTTTCTGGTCCTGCTGTGCTACCTGTCAAAGTGCATCCCCGTGCAGCGCGGCGGGCCACGCACGGAAATGAAGCAGACGCTGGCAAAGTGCGCTTATCTTTTAAGCCGCAAGCAGAGATTGATGATTTTCCCGGAGGGTGGCCGTTCGCGGACCGGGCGCGTGGATACGGAGCAATTTTCCTATGGCGTGGGCCGCTTCGTTGAAGACAGCGGCGGGGACTTGCGGGTCATGTGCCTGTATATGCGCGGCGACATCCAGACGTCTTACGGCAGTATCCCGGCCTTCGGAGAACGCTTTACGGTCCTTGTCGATGTGTTCAAGCCGGAAAAATCCGCCTTGACGGGGCTGCGCGCCCAGCGTGAATACGCCGGACAGATCATTGGTCGTCTGGCGGAAATGGAAGACAATTATTTTGGCTTTTATCGGCAACGACATAGTGGACCTGACCGATCCCGGCAACATCGGGAAGAGCGGCGACAAACGGTTTCTGCAGCGGGTGTTTACCAGCCCTGAGCGGGAGATCATTGCCGCTGCCGGCGATCCGGATGCAATGATGTGGACGCTGTGGGCGGCAAAAGAGACGGCGTACAAGGTCGTCCGGAAAATCGATCCCTTGGCCGCATCCACACCCCGGCTTTATCCGGTCGTCCTGTCCCCCGGCGATCATGGCCCGACCCGGTCCGGCATGGTTTATACGCCCCAGGTCCAGGTTGTCATCCGCGTGTCGGTTGCCGGAGAGTATCTTCATTGTATCGGCGCGACGACGCCCGACATCCTGGACCATGTGCTCTGGGACATCGAGCGTCTTCCCCCGTCGGAAGACGGCGGCGACCATGCTCCGGATATTGGCCTATATTGTCATCCTGAGAAGCATTGCGGCGAAGAATCTCAACTCTCCCGGGAGGTTACACGCGAGAGAAGGAAGGGGATCAAAATGACGCGGCCTGCATTATCCCAGACTCTTGATCCTTCGATGGCTGTTCGCAGACATGCCCGCCTGCGTCTGGCGGCGCTTCTGCACGCGTCGGCGGCGGACATCACAATCCGGCGCTTTCAGGACAACCACGGATGGGGTCCGCCCCGGCCTTATTTCAAAGGAAAGCCCGCGCCGTTTGACCTGAGCTTCAGCCATGACGGCGCTTTCGTGGCGTATGCGATGATCCCGCTGCCCGTCGCCGGATGGATGATCCCTTGACAACCCCCATTGCACATCCTGTCAATCCCCAATCCCGGCAATATCATCAGTTCAGGGAAACAACGGCAACAGCTCCCTGACGAAGCGTTCCACATCCTCCCCTGTGTGGAGGGCCGTCATGCTGACCCGGAGGATGGCTCTTCCCTGAGGCGCCGTCGGATAACGGGCGGGAAGGACGAAGACGCCGGCCCGCCTCAGGCCGTCTGCGACCGCCGCCGTCCTTTTCTCCTCGCCGATCTCCACGGCGATGATATGGGCGTCGCCCGCCGTCTTGAATCCCGCCCCGGCCAGGCTCTCCTGCATAAAGCGGCTTACGTCCCGGAGCCGCCTGCGCCGGTCGTCGCCGGCGGCGATGATCTCCAGCAGCTCTATTGCCGAGGCGGCATGGGCCTCGGGCAGCGTCGTCGAATAGATGAGCGGCGAGGCGAAGTTCATCATGTAATCTTTCCATTCCGGCGGCAGCAGCACGAACGCCCCGAACAGCCCCAAAGCCTTTCCGAATGTCCCCACGGCCACGTCTGCCGCACCCTGTGCCAGACCGCGGCCTTGCTCACCTATGGCGCCGAAGGCATGGGCCTCATCGACGATGCTCAAGAATCCGTAACGCTCCCTGAGAGACTGAAATTCCCGCACCTTCAGGAAGTCGCCGTCCATACTGAAAAGAGACTCCGTCAGGACGGCCGCCTGTTTCCCTGCATGTTGTTCGAGCTTGCGGGCAAGATGCGGCATGGAGTTGTGGTTATAGCCGTGATAGGCGGCCCCGCTCTGTATCATCCCCTTGACGCTGCTGTTGTGGATGCGTTTGTCGAAGAAGAGGGTGTCGCCCTTTTCAAAGAGCGTGGAGATAACGGCGATATTGGCCTGGTAGCCGCTGGGGAAGAAGAGGGCGTCGCCGTATCCGAAAAAGGCGGCATATTCCCGCTCCGCCTCCCCGATCAGCGCGTAGTTTCCCGACACCAGTCTTGACGAGGAGGATGAAGGGGCGTATTTTGCAAAATTGTTGGCTACCCGCTTCCGCCACTGATCAGAGGCGGCAAGCCCCAGATAATCGTTGGAGGCGAAACTCAGCAGGCGCCTGCCGTCGCCGTCGTGCAGGTACTTTCCCTCCCTGGCCGCGACCTTGAGGGGATTGCGGTAGAGTCCCGCTTCCTTTTGGATGATCAGCCGGTCTCGGTAGCGTTTACCAAACATTGGTAGGTCTCCTGGTAGTAGCTGCGCATCTGCTCTTCCTGGGCGGGGGAAGCGTAGGGCTTTACGGCAAATAGGAATTCCCCTGCCATCTGCACGCCCCCGGGGATATCCAGGCGCAAGCGGTAGGCGTAAGCGGCGTCGCTGCTTCCGGTCCGTGCGCCGTGCAGGAGCGCCGAACCATCGAGGATCGCGCGCCCCGTCATGCGGCAGTCGTTGATCTTCATGAGAAAGGCGTGCCGTGCAAACCCGATGCGGGAACGGACGTGATAGGCCCCCAACTGGGCGAGCCCCTCGATGCCGAAATAGAGGGGGGCGCCCGTGAAAGTCTTGCGGGCTGCGATATGGTCGATGCCGGACTCCGTAATCGCGTCGAGCATGAGAAAAGCTTCCAGCCCCGTACGGAACGTCAAGGCGTCAATTTTTGTCATAACCATCTTCCATTTTTCTGACGACAAGGGCGCTGTTCTGACCGCCGAAGCCGAAATTCTCGATGAGCAGGGTTCGCAGGGGATGGGTCGCGCCCTCGCGGATAAAACGGACTCCTTGATTACAGGGGTCTTGCAGGTTCCTGATTCCGGGGAGGTAATTATCCTCCAGGCAGGCAAGGGCGACGGCCAATTCCAAGGCGCCACAGGCCGCCGAAGCGTGCCCGATCCAGGATTTCGGAGCCATGACGAAAGGCCCGTCTCCTGCGGCCAGACGCTGAATCATCGCGGCCTCCATATCGTCGTTTTGGATCGTCCCGGTGCCGTGGGCGGATACAGCGTCGATTTCTCCCATCGTCGTTTCCGCCTCCGCCAATGCCTGGCGCACAGCGGCCTCCGCCCGCTTGCCCGTCGGTTCCGGATCGGTCAGCGAATATCCGTCGAGGGATGCGCCGAAGCCGCAGATTTCCGCATATATCTTGACACCGCGCCTGCGGGCATTCTCCAACTCTTCCAGAAGGAAAAACGCTCCACCCTCTCCCATGACAAAGCCCTTTCGGGCTTTGTCAAAAGGTCGGCTGGCCTGTGCCGGATCTCCTTCGCCCACGAAGACGGCATGGGCCTTTTTATAGGCCAGAACGCCACCGGGGCTGAGCCGTGAATCGCCGCCGCCCGCCAGGGCCGCATCGATGTAACCGTGGCGGATATGCCGGTACGCCTGGCCGATTGCCTGAAGGGTTGCCGCGCAGGCGGTCGTCAGGGTCATATTCTCTCCGCGCACGCCTCCTATCTTGGCAATGACCGAGGCAGCCGTGTTCGGGAGGAACCGCAGGACCCAAAGCGCCATGAGATCCGGGCGGTTGAGATCGCCCCCGCGGATCTCGGGAAATTCACCGCCGATGTCGAGGTTCGGTCCCACGCCGACGAACAGTCCGGCCCGCTCCCGCTCATATTCTTCCAAACCGCTGCGCTCCAGCGCCTTCATGGCCGCAGCGACGCAGAACTGCGCTCCCCGGTTGAGATAGCGCCTTTCCTTGAATGGGCCCGTCACGGCCCGGAGGTCGAAGTCCGGTACCGGACAGACGACAACAGAGGCGTCAAAAGCGCTTCTGGTGAAGGCGGTCCTGTCCAGTTTGATATTTTTCAGCATTTCCTCCGGGGAGCTTCCCAGTGAAGAGAAGACCCCGACGGCGGTGATTACGACCCGTCTTGACATCCTATCGGTTCACCTCACAGTTCACGATACACTTCGGCGATCCCCTTCTTGGGCATGTCGCCTGGTTCCTCGTCGGGATAGCCGACGGCGACGAAACACTTGATACGCATATCCGGGGTGTTCAAAATCTTCTCTATGTCAGTGACGAAGAGGAGGGGCGCCGTCAGGATGCAAGCACCGAGGCCCAATTCTTCGCCTTTGAGAATGAACGCCATGAGCGCGAGGCCCAGGGAAATATCGGCGTCCCGTTCCTGGTGAAAATCACCGGCGATGATCCGGGCCTGCGACATCGGCTGGGCAAATCCCGGCAGGGGGAAA
>JAUSOK010000043.1 GCA_030656035.1 Syntrophales bacterium | reverse complement strand
GGTATTTGCTCATGCGGAAGAAGTAGTTGCTCTCCTGGCGGAATTCCGGTTTGCTCTGATGGTCGGGGCAGCAGCCGTCCACGAGCTCTTTTTCCATGTAGAACCGCTCGCAGCCGACACAGTAATGGCCTTCATAGTGTCCGAAATAGATATCCCCCGAATCATAGACCTTCTGCAGAATGCGGCGGACATTGACGATATGGTCCGGGTCGGTGGTACGGATAAAATAGTCGTTGGTGACGGACAGCTCAGGCCAGAGGGCCTGGAACTGGGCGCTGATCCGGTCGGCATAAGCCTTGGGGGAGATGCCGGCCTTCTGCGACGCGTCGGCAATTTTGTCCCCGTGTTCATCCGTACCGGTCACAAAAAAGGTCCGATAGCCGGCCAGGCGGTAATACCGGGCCAGCACGTCGGCCACGATCGTCGTATAGGCATGGCCGATGTGGGGAGAGGCATTGACGTAATAAATCGGCGTGGTAATGTAGTAGGCCTTCTCCATGGGAGAGAAATCCTTTCTCAAAATCGTTCCGTTTTGATCACGAATGCGACAGGCCGGGTTGGTTACAATTCACTGACATGAACAGTGATTTCTTTGCCGTTTTCCAGCTCCACGGCAATTTCGCCCTGCAGGGCATGCTGCCGGATCACCTTGCCCTTCCCTTCTTCGCATTGGATGACCTTGCCGCACTTGGGCATATTTTTCTTCATATCCACGTAGCCGTCATATTCAAAGGCCAGACAACACATGAGCCGCCCGCAGAGACCGGAAATCTTTTCAGGATTCAGCGACATGTTCTGTTCCTTGGCCATTTTGACGGACACCCGGTCCAGGTTGTGCAGCATGCTGGCACAGCAGACTTCGCGGCCGCAAATGGCAAGTCCTTTGATCATGCGGGCCTCTTGCCGGGCGCCGACCTGCCGCAACTCAATCCGGATCTTGAACCGCTGCACGAGGTCCTTGACCAGCTCCCGGAAATCCACGCGATTTTCAGCGGTAAAGTAGAACATGACCTTGCTTTTATCGAAGATGCACTCCACGTCAATCAGTTTCATCGGAAGGTTTCGCTCGCGAATCCGATCCATGCAATATTCGCGCGCCTGCTGCTCCATCAATCCATGCTCTGCTTTTATTTCGAGGTCTTCCGCCGTGGCCTTCCGCATCACTTTTTTCAGACCCTCCGGAAGCTTGAAGACCGGCACTTGTTTCTCACCGGCGGTTACCGTACCGAGAACAACGCCGAGCTCCGTCTCGACGACCACCTGGTCATGCCTCAGCAGATGCAGCCCTGCTGCGTCAAAGTTGTAGCTTTTCCCATCTTTTCGAAATGTAACGCCCACAATATTTTTCAAAGGATTCTGCTCCAGGGTATTATGATTTTGGGGTAAGTCTAAACATCATCGCTTCTAAAGTCAATGATTTGTTGGCATTCTGGTCTATGGCGCCGTAAGCCCGATCCACGATCCGGATGTTTTTCAGCAGATCCGCGGCAGAATGGGCTCGGGCAAAAGACTGAATTTCCGGGGCGCGATCCTGGTTAAACAGGTAATGGATCATGCCCGTCTCCTTGAAAACAAGGGCGTCCCGGAAACACGCTCTCAAAATATCAAGCCGTTCCAGAATGTCCTTCCGTTCCTGTCCAAAAGCATGAATGATGGAAAACAGACGGAGGGGATCCTGCCGTTGCGGCCCCATCACCTGCTCAAGCATCTCATTCCTAACTGACAGATAATCCTCATCGTTCATCTCTATCGCCCTGCCGATGCTGCCGCCGGAAGAAGCGGCCAACAAGCGGGCTGTGTCCGCCGGAACTGAGAGACGCTCCTGCAGATACAGATCCACCGTTTCCCGTGTCAGCGGATTGAAGCGCAACGGCTGGCATCGGGACACGACGGTCAGGGGAAAACGGTAGGGTCGCGAGGACACCAGAATGAGGATATTCAATGGCGTCGGCTCTTCAAGAGTCTTCAACAGGGCGTTGGCAGCGGTACTGTTCATCTTCTCGGCATCGACGAGGATAAACGTCCGCCAGCCCCCTTCAAAGGGCCGAAAGGCCATCTGTTGCTGGATTTCACGGATCTCCTGAACCCGGATAGACTGGCCCGCCGGTTCAATGATTCTCAAATCCGGATGATTCCCGTGATCCGCCTTCAGGCAGGACGAGCAATGCCCGCAGGCCTCTCCCCGGCCTTCCCGGCAGTTCAATGCTTTTGCAAAAACCAGGGCCGTGCTTCTTTTGCCGATGCCTTCCATGCCATAGAAAAGGTAGGCATGGGCAATGCGGTTGCTTGACATGGCCTGCCGAAGAATACGGATCTGTTTCTCATGGCCGTATATATCTTTAAAGGCCATCGGCCCGATCGCTCCCTATTGATATTGAATGACTGTCCCGATCATCGTGCGGACCTCCTGATGGATGGCCTGCAAGTCCCGGGAGGCATCGACCACGCGAAAGCGTCCGGGTTGTTCGCCTGCGAGCGAGAGATAGCCGCTCCGGACCTTCCGATGAAAGGCAAGGTCCTCCTGTTCAAAACGGTCCTCCCGCGCGGCTCCCTCAAGGCGCGCAATCCGGTCGATGGCCCGCCCCAGACCCACTTCCACCGGCAGGTCAAACAGGATGGTCAGATCAGGCTCCAGCGCTGCGGCGGAAAAATGATTCAGGCTCTTGATAAATTCAAGATTCAAACCCCGGCCGAACCCCTGATAGGCCAGGGTGGCATCGGAAAAACGGTCGCAAAGCACCACCCGTTCCGCCGCGAGGGCGGGCAGAATCACCTCCTGGACATGCTGCGCACGGGCCGCGGCGAAAAGGAGCAGTTCCGCCTTCGCATCAATCCGGCACTCCCCCTGATTCAGAAGCAGTTTCCGGATGTGCTTGCCGAGCGCGGCGCCACCGGGCTCTTCGGTTACCAGCACCGGAATCCGTCTTCTCCTCAGATCGTCTCCGGCCATTCTGATCTGGGTCGTCTTGCCGCAGCCTTCGATCCCTTCGAAGGTGATGAACGCCTTCATGGTCCCTCATTTCATACAACAATATTGCACGACCGGTGAAAATTGGTCCCCGTCAGCCGACAGGGGCGTTCCGGAGGACGCCGGATGATTAAAACAGAAGTGGGGAAATTACCCTGTTTCCAGGTGGTTCCCCCGATGGATGGGACCGTCCGCAAGGGGCCCCTATTTATCGTCTCCGGGAACAATGGCTTCTACGGGACACTGATCGGCGCAGGCGCCGCAGTCGGTGCACAGTTTCGGATCAATGACATATTTATCCTCACCCTCGCTGATCGCCTCATCAGGACATGTATCTTCACAGGAACCACAGGCAATGCACTCATCCGTAATCACATAGGCCATTTTGTTTTCACCTCGTCTAATTTTTAAATCCGAACCTGCACAGAAGCCTTCTGTTCAGGCAACGGAAACTACTTCCTTGACCTCAGGCACTTCTTTTTTCAGGAATTTCTCAATCCCCATCTTCAAAGTCATCTGGGACATGGGACAACCACGGCAGGCCCCCGTCAATCTTACTTTCACCACACCATCCTCGGAAACATCTACCAGTTCAACGTCGCCGCCGTCAGCCTGAAGATTTGGCCTGATCTGATTGATCGCATTCAGTATTTGGTTTCTCATAAATGTTATCTCCCGGTCTGATCTTTTTCAATGCGGCATTTCATCAATCATCATGCCCGCCAGTTTTTTCGCTACTTTCGACAGTTCCGGCTTAATCCACTTGTATGTTTCGATCTCATGGTGGCTGGCCTTCCACATGACTATGCCCGTATCGGCATCGATCATTTTGAGGCCCATCCCGACCTTGGCGAGCTTGTCTTTGTTTTCCATGGTGTACTGCCAATAGTCCACATTGACGACGAGAAATGCCTCGACTTGCATCAGTTCCCCGATTCTTCTGCTCAGTTCGGGATCGGAATAGTTGACCGTTTTGAGCTTGGCCACATACTCCACGACAACCTTTCTCATTTCTTCATTGACCTGAAACTGGCGGCTGATGGTATCCGCCGCAACCACGTCCTGGAACCACTTCCGTTTGACCAGTTCGCCGGCAATGATGTCATCAATGACGCCCCTGGCTTCTTCGTAAGTCCCCACATCCGCCGGCAGTAAACCGATTTTTTTCGGACGAAAATCCTTTGCCTCCGGCGCCGACTGCGAGTAACGCAGACCGCCGCATCCAAGAATCAGCAAGAAGGACAGGACTGTTGCACCATATACCCAAGCATTCTTTTTCATGACCACACCCCCTCCTGAATTGTCCTTACACAATCCATTCAATCGCGAACATCCACGCCAAGGCGCCGACAGCGGCAACGACGTAGTTGGTTTCCAGCAAACCTTCCAGGACAACGGCTGAAATCGCCGACCTCCTATCACAAAGTTTTAAACAAATCCACACATAAAATACGCAGATCAGAAGCATCAGGCTCAACGAGGAAGACCAGCCTGCCGCATAAGCCAGAACGAGCAGAATAAACAGCGCCGCCGCAATGCCCTGCACCAGCAAGCGGGTGCGTTCCTCCCCGATCAGGACGGGAATCGTTTCCCTGCCGATCAGCCGGTCGCTCTGGATATCCATAATATCAGAAAGGGCCGATCGCATGAAGACGACGGAAAAACTGAAAAGAAACGCCACGATCAATGCGGGAGACAAGGACAGGCTGATTTCGATCCGGGGCAGGACGGCGGCCACAGCAGCCCAGGCCAGGGCCGTGGAGACAGTCTTGGAACCGGGGAGGTCCTTCAGGCTCCGGAAACGCCACCCTTCGGGCAATACCCGCATGTGATATAAGACGCCTAACAGGGAAACCACCAAGAGCATGATGAAAGGTGCAAGCCCTGCCAGAAACGCGCTCGTCCACGCCAGCAGCAGGGCGGCCACAGCAGTGCCCAGATAAAGTTTTTTGTGCCTCAGATAGGATTCTTCCCGGAAAGATCCCTGAATCAATGCTTTTTCCCGGCTCATGAAGCGATTGAGCGTATGCATGGCGTAAACATAAAGAGCGGCGGTCAGGATGTTCGCCGGACGAACGGGAAGCTCCTGGAGCAGCATACTGACCCACGACAGACAACCGGCGCCGAAAGCCGAATAAAGATCGGTCCGCACTGTGGAGACCCAGACCCGAAAGAGCCCCCTGAACCGCCCGCCGCGCTCGCCCTTCTGGGCAGCCAGGTAATCCACCACCCTGTCAATAATCCAGTTCGGCGTCGATGCGCCGGCGGATACGCCCACCCGGCGATAACCGTCAACCGGAATTTTTTTTAAATCATCAACGGTTTCAATATGAAACGTCGGGGTTCCGGCCAGTTCTGAAAGCCTGGCCAACTGCATCGTATTGGCGCTGTTGTGGCCGCCGACCACCACTATGGCATCGGCCTGAGCGGCCATTCTTTTAACCTCGGACTGGCGTTTGTCCGTGGAATCACAGATCGTGTCAAAGACCACCGCATCGGCAAACCGTTCCCGCAGCGCCGCGACGATTTCATTGAATTGATCGATATTCTGGGTGGTCTGGGCAACGACGCAGACCCGGGCCAGATCCGGCAGACGCGCCACATCGTCCAGGCTGTTGAGGATCATCCCCTTTCCGTAAGCGTACCCCAAAAGCCCCATGACCTCCGGGTGTTTTGCATCGCCGATGATAAGGATCGTGTCATCCTTGCGGGCGTGTTTCTTAATGATGGCCTGAACATGCGCCACTTTCGGGCACGTGGCGTCAATGATCCGAATGCCCTTTTCCCTGATCTTTTTTCTCTCATCAGGGGAAATGCCGTGGGCGCGAATCACCAGCGTGGCCCCCTGCTCGGTATCGGGGATTTCATCGAGGAGGCTGATGGGGATAACCCCGCGGTTGCGTAGCAGTTCCACCGTCTGGGGATTGTGAATCAGGGGACCATAGGTATAGATGTTTGCCTTCCCTTTGCGCTGGGCGATATCCAGAACCAGGTCCACCGCCCGTTTCACACCCATGCAGAAACCCGCCGTCTCGGCCAGAATGACGCTCATGATGGCGACGCCTCTTTACGCTTTGCACAAATGAAAAATTCCCTGTTTCCGGCCGGGCCCGTGATCGGCGATTCGGTGGTCCCCAGAACATGGAGGTCCATTCGATCGAAAAAGGCCTTCATCTCTTCAATCACCTGCCGGTGCAGGTCGGGATTGCGGACGACGCCGTGTTTTTCCACCGCCTCCCTGCCTACCTCAAACTGCGGTTTGATCAGGGCAAGCAGGACCGCGTCGGCCTTGATCAGCCGCAGCACAGCCGGAACGACCTGTTTCAGGGAAATGAAGGACGCGTCAACCGTGGCCAGATCGATCGGATCGTCAAGCCCCCGGCCGTCAAAGTAGCGGATATTGGTCCGCTCGATGCTGGTCACACGCGGGTCCTGACGCAGACGCCATGCGAGCTGCCCGTAACCGACATCGACGGCGTAGACCCTCGCCGCCCCTTCCTGGAGAAGGCAATCGGTAAATCCTCCCGTGGAAGCCCCCACGTCGAGGCAGACGAGGTTCCTGACAGAGACGCCGAATGTCTCCAGAGCGCTTTTAAGCTTCACCCCGCCCCGGCTCACATAGGGATGATCCTCGCCTTTGATCCGGATGACGGCATCGGCGGAAATGAGCGCGCCGGCCTTATCCCTTCTTTGCTCGTCCACCAGGACGTTGCCGGACAGGATCACGGCCCTGGCCCGCTCACGGCTGGAGACGAGGGCGCGGTCCACGAGGAGCTTATCCAGCCTGACTTTGGTATCTTTCAAGAAAACTCCTCGCAGCCCGGATAATCCCGGCTTCATCAATGCCATACTGGCTTCTGAGTTCCGCCTGCGTGGCATGGGGAACGAATTCGTCGTCGATGCCCAGGCGTTTCACATGAACATCATGAATCCCCATCTGCTCAAACGCCTCCAGCACCGCGCTCCCGAAACCGCCCATGAGCACGTTCTCCTCGACGGTGATGATCTTCTTCAGACGACCGGCGGTTTCTCCAAGCAGTTCCCGGTCGAGGGGTTTGACGAAACGGGCATTGACGACCCGGGCATGAATGCCTTCCCGCCGGAGCTGGTCCGCCGCCGCCAGGGCCGGATAAACCGTGGATCCGATGGCCACAATGGCCAGGTCCGCCCCCTCGCAGACCACTTCCGCTTTGCCGATGGGCAGCGCCTGGGGCGTATCATCCATCGTCACACCCACACCGGCGCCGCGGGGATAGCGGACCGAGGCCGGGCACCCGCAGGCGACAGCCGTTTTCAGCATGTGTTGAAACTCATTTTCATCTTTTGGCGCCATGACGATCATGTTCGGAATCGCCCGCAGATAGCTGTAGTCAAACAGGCCGTGATGTGTCGGGCCGTCGTCACCCACAAAGCCCCCCCGGTCCAGGGCCAGGACGACGGGCAGGTTCTGCATGCAGACATCGTGGAGGACCTGATCGTAGGCGCGCTGCATGAAGGTCGAGTAGATAGCCGCCACGGGGATGAATCCCTCCAGGGCAAGCCCGGCGGCGAAGGTCACCCCGTGCTGTTCGGCAATGCCCACATCGTAGAAGCGTTCGGGCAATTCGCGGGCAAACTGGCCCAGACCTGTTCCGTCGCACATGGCCGCCGTGATGGCCACAATTTTCGGATTCTCCCGGGCCAGGCGCACGAGCGTCCGGCCGAAGACCTGTGTGTACGTCGGGTGCATGCGATCTCCCGCTACGGCGACGCCCGTTTCCACACAGAAGGGCGCGATGCCGTGAAACCGGGACGGATCCTTTTCGGCGAAGGGATAGCCCTTGCCCTTTTGCGTCAGGACATGAACGAGAACAGGCCCTTCCATGGCCCGCACATTTTCGAGATTCTTGATCAGGTGATCCAACCGGTGCCCTTCGAGGGGCCCCACATAGGTGAAGCCCAGCTCCTCAAACAGGGCACCGGGGACGATCAGGGATTTGAGCGCCTCTTCCACTTGCTGTGTAAAACGGATCATCTGCCCGCCGATGGAGGGGATGGTATTGAGAAAATGCTTGATTTCCGTCTTCACTCGGGTCACCGTCTGACCGGTCATGACCCGGTTCAGATAGGAGGACATGGC
>JAUSOK010000041.1 GCA_030656035.1 Syntrophales bacterium | reverse complement strand
ATCCGCCGACGCCGGAAGACATCCGGGACCACTGGACGCAGATCAACAATCTGGACGGCGCCCGCGAACTGGGGGATGCAACCCTGGCCGTCATGTCCTTCATGACGCCGCCAAAGGCCGAAGAAAAACAGCAAACGAAGGAATATCGATAAACCCAAGGAGGTGCTGGAAATGGCTTCAGGAATCAAGGACAAGGTCGTGATCATCGGAATGGGCTGCTCGCGTTTCGGTGAACGCTGGGATATGGGGGGCGAAGAACTCATGGTGGAAGCCTTTATGGAATGCCTTGCCGATGCGGGGATTGAAAAGAAGGCGATCCAGGCGGCGTGGCTTGGCACCTGCATCGATGAGGTCAACATGGGCAAGAGCGCCACGCCGATGGGGGTGGCGTTGCGCCTGCCCCATATCGGCGTCACGCGCGTGGAGAATTACTGCGCCACCGGCACGGAAGCCTTTCGCGGGGCTGTGTATGCCGTTGCGTCCGGGGCCTACGATATCTGCCTGGCCCTGGGCGTGGAAAAGCTCAAGGACAGCGGCTATGGGGGGCTTCCCAATCCCGGCTCCGGTTTCGGGTCGCTCTTCTGGCAGTGGATGCCCAATGCCACGGCGCCGGGACTCTTCGCGCAGCTTGCCTCGGCCTACGGCGCCAAATACCGGATCGCCGACAAGGATATCAAGCGGGCCATCGCTCATGTCTCGGTGAAAAGCCATGCCAACGGGGCGCTGAACCCCAAAGCCCATTTGCGCAAGGCCGTGACGATGGACCAGGTGCTGTCGTCGCCGATCATCTCCCACCCGCTGGGGCTTTTCGACTGCTGCGGCGTCAGCGACGGCGCCGCCTGCGCGATCGTGACGACGCCCCAGATCGCCCGGAAACTCGGGAAAAAGGACCTCGTCAGCGTCAAGGCGCTGCAGCTTGCCGTCAGCAGCGGCTACGAGGGGGGCTTCAACGAATGGGCGGGAGAGCATTTCGTGACGACCGCCAAATGCAGCACCGAGGCCTACCGGGAAGCCGGGATCACGAATCCCCGGGAGGAGATCAGCATGATGGAGCTACACGACTGTTTTTCGATCACGGAGCTTGTGACCTACGAAGACCTGCATATTTCCGAAAGGGGCAAGGCCTGGAAGGACGCCCTGGACGGATTCTACGACCGGGACGGCAAGGTGCCGGCTCAGGTGGACGGCGGGCTCAAGTGTTTCGGCCATCCCATCGGCGCCTCGGGCCTCAGGATGCTCTACGAGATGTACCTGCAGTTGCTCGGGCGGGCCGGCAAGCGCCAGCTCAAGGATCCCAGCTATGGCCTGACGCATAACCTGGGCGGCTTTCCGCACCAGAATGTGTGCGCAATTGCGATTGTCGGAAAGTATCAAAGCTCATAAAGGAGAAGAACATGGAAATCATTCAGTACACCGATGAACACCGGATCTTTCGGCAAACCCTGAGAAAATTTCTCGAAAAGGAAATCACGCCTCACGCGGAGGAATGGGAGGAAGCCGGGATTGTCCCGCGGGCGGCCTGGAAAAAGATGGGGGAACAGGGCTTTCTCTGCACGGCGGTTCCGGAAGAATACGGCGGCGCCGGCGGGGATTTTCTCTACTCGGTGGTCGTTGCGGAAGAAATGGCCCGGACCAATTTCAACGGGCTGATGGCCTCGCTGCACAGCGACATCATCGTTCCCTATATCGTTTCGTTCGGCTCGGAGGCGCAGAAAAAAAAGTATCTGCCCGGGTGCGTGTCCGGCGCAATCATCACGGCCATCGCCATGACGGAACCCAACACGGGCAGCGACCTGGCGGCCATCCGGACGACGGCCGTCGAGCAGGGAGACGAGATTGTTTTCAACGGACAGAAGACCTTCATCAGCAACGGCATCAACTGCGATCTGCTGGTTCTGGCCGCGAAGGATCCGGCCGTGGCCAATCCGCACCAGGCTGTGGACCTCTTCCTTGTCGAGGCCGGAACACCCGGTTTCGAGAAGGGAAAGCAGATCAAGAAAGTCGGTTGGCACTCCCAGGATACGGCCGAACTTTACTTTACGGACTGCCGGGCGCCCGCCGGCGCCCGCCTCGGCGAGAAGGGCTCCGGCTTTCTGAAACTCATGCTCAAGCTGCAGCAGGAACGGCTCATGTGCGCCATCGGCGCCCAGGCCGGCGCCGAACTGATGCTGGAGATGACCATTAAATACTGCAAGGAGCGCGTGGCTTTCGGGAAGCCCATTTCCAAGTTCCAGCATACCCAGTTCGAGATTGTGGAAATGGCCACGGATATCCGGATCGGACGGACCTTTCTGGATAAGCTGATCGTGGACCACATGGAGGGCAAGGAAATCGTCGTGGATGTGTCCATGTCCAAGTTCTGGATCACCGACATGGCCTGCCGCGTTGCGGATCGCTGCGTTCAGCTTCACGGCGGCTACGGCTACTGCGAGGAATACCCGATTGCCAGGGCCTGGCGGGACATACGCGTGACGCGCATCTTTGCC
>JAUSOK010000037.1 GCA_030656035.1 Syntrophales bacterium | reverse complement strand
GCGACGGTATTCTGCGCGGGCATGGCCATGGCCGCGCCCGACAAGGTCATTAAATGGAAGATGGTCTCCACCTGGACGCCGGCCATCGATCTGCTCCAAGGCGACAAGAACTTCGCCAAGATCGTCAACGAGCTAAGCAATGGACGCCTCCAGATCACGGTCTCGCCCGCGGGCGAGCTGGTCCCGGCCAATGCGGTCTTCGACGCCGTTTCCAAGGGGTCCGTAGAGTGCGGCGGCGACTGGCCGAGCTACTGGGCAGGCAAGAACAGCGCCTTTGACCTTCTGGGTTCCTTTCCGATGGGGCTGACCCAGTACGACTACATCAACTGGTACTACCACTATGGCGGGAAGAAGGTTTACGACGACCTGTTCGGAAAGTACAACATGATCTATTTCCTCACGGCGGTCAGCCCGATGGAATCGGGCATCCGGACCCGCGTTCCGATCAAGAACCTGGCCGATTACAAAGGCAAGAAACTCCGCATGTCCGGCAAGGCCCAGGGCCACATCCTCAAAAAGCTGGGGGCCGCCCAGGTTATGGTGTCCGGCGGCGAGATTTACCAGGCCCTGCAAATGGGGACCATCGACGGCGCCGAGTTCTGCAGCCCCTCGATCGACTGGAAGATGGGCTTCGGCGAGGTGACGAAATACAACATCGGTCCCGGATGGCATCAACCCTCCTCGACCTTCGGCGTCTTGATCAACAAGGGTGCCTGGGAAAAACTTCCGGCGGATCTGAGGGTCGTCGTAGAAAGAGCGGCCCAGGCCAATATGGCCTACATAAGCAGCTGGTATGAAACCGGCAACATCAAGGCCCTCGAGCAATTCAAGAAAAAGGGTACGCAGGTCATCCGGCTCTCCAACAAAGATCTCAAGAAAATCGAGGAGTACGCATGGGAGTACCTTGTGGACGAGGCAAAGAAGAACCCCGATTATCAAACGGCTGCCGTCTCCATGTTCCAGTATCTGAAAGATTTCCGGGCGACCAGAGATTTCGAGGATCCGTTTGCACAGGGCAGGAATCCCTTTACTATCCCGAAACTTCCCGGGCTCAAATAAGCGGGTGAACCAATCGGGGCGTCCGGTTGCCTGCCGGGCGCTCCGAAATTCAACAGAAAGAGGTTTTCCAACATGAACACATTTCTTGGCTTATCCAACAAGATCGATGCGTTAAGCGAATGGACGGGGAAGGTCTTCAGCTACCTGTTGATCCCCCTGACGCTATGCGTCGTCTTTGAGGTCGTCACGAGGTCATTTGATCGCCCGACAATCTGGACCTTCGAGATGAGCAATTTCTTATACGGCTCCCATTTCATGCTCGTGGCTGCCTATGGCCTCCTGATGAAATCCCATGTGGGCATCGATCTGATCGCCTCGCGTTTCTCCATGAAGACGCAAGCCATCTGCTCGCTGATCTGCTATGCCTGCATGTATTTTCCCTTCATCGCGGTATTCACCTATTTTGGGTTCGAATACTCGTACAACTCGTGGAGCCTGTTGGAAAATTCATGGAGTGCGTGGGGACCGCCGCTCTACTTCATCAAGACAGCCATCCCGCTGACCGCCGTGCTGCTGATTTTACAGGGCATCTCGGAGGTGATCAAGACCATCGACGTTCTCGTTCAAGAAAAGGAGGTGAGCCAATGAGTCCCGAACTGGCTGCCATCAGCATGTTTGTCACGCTGATCATATTTCTATTCATGGGGCATCCCCTGGCCTTCGTCCTCGGCGGCGTCGGTGTCATATTCAGTTTCTTCTTTATCGGGCCGCAGTTCTTCGGTATTTTTCTGGACCGGATCTACGGGACAATGAGCAATTTCGTCCTCGTGGCTATCACGCTATTCATCATGATGGGAAACTTCCTCACGATGTCGGGGGTTGCGGACAATCTTTTCAAGGCCCTGCGAGTCCTGCTCGGTCCGATCCGGGGAGGCGTGGGCATCGCCGTGATCGCCGTCTGCATCGTCTTTTCTGCCTGCACGGGCATTATCGGCGCCTCGGTCGTCACGATGGGGCTGCTCGCCGGGCCGATGCTGATCCGCTACGGCTACCAGAAGGAAATAACGACGGGGATGATCGCGGCGGGCGGGAGCCTTGGGATCCTCATTCCCCCGAGCATCATGCTCGTCATGATGGCCGACCAGGCGGCGATGTCCGCCGGAAAGCTCCTTATGGCCGGCGTCCTCCCGGGCGCGACCCTGGGCGTCATCTATATGATCTACATCGCGATCCGCTGCGCCCTCAATCCGGAAATCGGACCTCCCATCCCCGCGGCGGAGCTCGCGTTGATCCCCATTACCAAACGCATCACGGACACCGTGCGCTACGCCGTCCCGCCGATGGTGCTGATCTTTCTCGTCCTCGGGGCGATCTTCTTCGGCATCGCCACGGCAACCGAGGCAGCCGGCGTCGGGGCTTTCGCCTCCTTTATCATGGTCGTCGCCTATAGAAAGCTGACCTGGCGGAATTTCGCCGACTGTCTCTACCAGACGTCGCGGACTACGACAATGGTCATCATGATCATCGTCGGCGCCACCTGCTTCACGGGCGCCTTCCTGGGGCTGGGCGGCGGCACGGCCATCGTCGAGGCGATGCTCGGTCTCGGTCTGGGGAAATGGGGCACATACTTCCTGATCATGGGCATCTACATTATACTCGGCTGCTTCATCGACTGGATCGGAATCATCATGATCACGTTTCCGATCTTTCTGCCCGTCGCCCAGGCACTGGGCTTCGACATGCTCTGGTTCGTCGCCATGCTGGCGATCAATTTACAGATGTCCTTCCTGACCCCGCCGTTCGGCTACGCCCTGTTCTACATGTCGGGACTCGGGATCGAGGGGGTGACGTTGAGCCACATTTACCGGGGCGTCATTCCGTTTCTGATCCTCCAGGCAATCGGGGTGGCGATCTGCACGATCTTCCCGGATGTCGTCGTCTGGCTGCCCAATCTCATGTTAGGGAAATAGGGGCCGGATCGGTTCTCAATGAAATAAAACCATTTTCATGCTTCTTGCCCCCCTCCTCACCGGCATGAATGGT
>JAUSOK010000114.1 GCA_030656035.1 Syntrophales bacterium | reverse complement strand
TCCTTAATTATTTAACTTTGAACAAAAAACTGTGGCGCCAATCACCTCCTCTTCTGAATTGTCAATAACGATCAAGCTATTTTCAGTCATGTTACCGGTGACACACAACCTCCCATTTGTCTGCACAATAGAGCAAGTAATATGCCAGGCACGAATCCCTGATAGGCCTCAGACAAAATTCGATCCTTTTGCTTATTATTATTGTACCCTTGACCTTTTAGAGACGCAGCTCACGCTATGCCTACCCCCTTCTTATGGTGCGTGATTTTCCCCATCCATCCGTGATTTTCCCCATCCATCCGTAAATTTCACCTTATCCGGCACGCCGCCCGGTGTTGATCCTGTATCCATCGCCTCGCTGGGTCGGGATTTCCGGAAGGGATTCGGTTTCAACTTTACAGGCATAAGCGCTCATGATAAACAACCATCTCAATTTTCTGACACCACTTAAACTTGATGGACGGCCATGTCTGATGTGCTCCTCCAACAGGGCTTGACCCTTCTCAACTTAACCATCCTTTTTTTCCTGGTTGGCGGACTTGGCCGGCTTGCATTAGCCAGAAACGCCCTCCCCTTCTCCTCTTTCGGCGAAATGATTTTTTATTCAGCAGGAATCGGGTTCGGCATTGTCGGTTATTGCGTTTTTTTTCTGGGATTGTTTAATGGATTTCGCCCCTTACCAATCCGCTTATCATTGATTGTCCTTCTGATCCTGTCGCTTGCGGGCTGGTTATGGGCAACGAAACCGTCAATGAAACCCTATCTCAAAATACTTGGTTCCCCCTGGGACAGGTTTGCCTTTTTTTTGCTGCTCCTTTGCCTTTTGGCCAGCCTTCTTCTGACCCTGACACCGGAAATCGGCAAGGACGCACTCATCTATCACCTTGCCGTGCCCAAGCTTTTCCTCAAGCATCACGGGTTCACCTTCATCCCGGGGAACATCTTTTCGAATTATCCCCTGCACAGTGAAATGCTGTTTCTGGTCGGGTTGTTCCTGCAGGGTGATATCCTGGCCAGGGGAATGCATTTTCTCATGCTTCTTTTCATTCTCCTGGGAATGGACCAGTTTATCCGATACCGGATGAAAAGTCATGATTATCCGGCCCTTAGTCTTCTGATTTTCTGTACGCTCCCGTCCGTCTTTGCGGTATCACACATGGCCTACGATGATCTCTTTGTGACATTCTATTCGATGGCCGCGGTCTTTGCGTTTATCAACTGGTTCGATCGTCCTGAAAAGGGATGGCTGATTTTGAGCGGCGTCTTTTCGGGCTTGGCGCTGGCCAGCAAATACACGGCGCTTTTCCTGCCCTTCCTCGGATGTCTCGGCATTCTCTGGGCGGCCCGCCATCACCGTTTCCGCCTTGGCGGGACATTCCGCATGCTGCTCCTTTACGGCGTCATTGTGGCCATTGTCGGAAGCCCTTTCTATATCAAGAACTGGATCGTGACGGGCAATCCCTTCTATCCGTTTCTTTACGGCATTTTCGGAGGCAGGGGGTGGGAGCCGCAACAGGCGCAATTCTATGATTTTTTTGTTCAGAGTCTGGGCATGGGCAGGACTTTCCTCGATTATATTCTGCTGCCCTGGAACCTGAGTTTTCTCGCGAAAATGGACAGCATCCATTTTGACGGCATGATCGGCCCGATCTTTATCGTCACCCTCCCCTTTGCCATCGGAATCCGCAAAGCGTCAATGGTTCTGAAAATCATGGGAATCTACTGTTTTCTGATGTTTTTGTTCTGGGCCTCCGCGGCTCAGCAAATCCGGTATCTGATACCGATTTTCCCTTTTCTCGCCATTATCACCGGTTCCATCCTGACTGGCTACCAGAGGAAAAAAATGGTTTTTTATCTGCTCTCGTTTCTGATTGCGGGAAGTCTTGCGTTTAATGGATACAACATTGTCAAAGAATTCAGGAGGATAGCTCCGGTCAACGTGGTCATCGGAAAGGAGTCAAGAGCGGAATTTCTGGATCGCATGCTGCCGTCCTACGGCATGTTCGACTACATGAACCGCCATCTGCCGCCGGACGCAAAAATATTTCTCATTTACATGAAGAACTGGACATTTCTCTGCGAAAAAGAATGTTATTCTGATTCAATGTTCGAGTCTTATACCATCCAGAAATTGCTTTCGCAGGCATCAACCCCGGCAGAGGTTTTCTCTGCACTGACGGGAAAAGGCTTCACGCATATTCTCTTTGATATCAATTATATTTACGGACCTCCGAGCACGTTCACACCCTCCGAACAGGCCCTCTTTCAAGCCTTTACGCATGAGCATCTCGTATTGGCAAAAACCGATCTATCATACTATCTCTACCGCATCAGGTAATGGTGTCTTAAAAAAGCATTCCTTGTCCTGCAATTTCGTGCATTTTCCTTGACAACTTGACCAACAAGTCGTATTAAAAATTGTCAGAAAACAGGAAAAGAGGGGGCATGGACCTATGCAAACCTTGACAGTCGGAGAATTCAAGGCCAATTTTTCAGAAGTCCTG
>JAUSOK010000026.1 GCA_030656035.1 Syntrophales bacterium | reverse complement strand
GGACGGCTTTTTCCTGAACGGAAACGGACGCAGGAGATTTGGGTTTTTCGGGCTCGCCGGCCTGTCCAAAATAGTCATCGATCTCGATATCGGGCCTTTTCGCGTCCGGATCCTTTTCCAGGATGAGCCGGGCGGCGTCGCGGGCCGCGTCGCAACACTCGAGGATCAGATCGGCAAAATGCCTGCAGGCCTTCCGGCCCACGCCTTTCTGGAGCTTCTGGGTAAAGTCCTGATCGATCCGCAAGCCCACCGCTTCCTGAAGGAGTGGAAGGGCACGGAAGCATTCGGCATTTTCCATGCGGTTCCAGCGTCCCGCGATGGCGCGGATCTCCAGATCGGGCAGCCCCAGATCCAGGTCAACCTCCATACCGTAGATATCGTCTTCCAGTACGCCGTGGACGGAAAGGATGTCGTCGCCTTTCCGATATACGCTCGCAAGTTTGTTTCGCGTGAATTTCAGCATCAGCGGCTCCTGTCGATTTTATCCGGTTCCAGGGCCTCCATCAGCGGACTGTTCTCGGAAAGGGCCGCGCAACTGTTATACAATCTGGGATTGGCCCGGACCATATCGGAGAAAAAAACCTTCTCTCCGGCCGGATCCTTGGGGGCTGAGAGCAGGATGTCACGCGTATAGGACATGATAACACCGTTGCAGCATTCATCGAGAAGGATCGACAGCGATTCCACAAAAGGCCGGTCTCCGATCAGTCCCCGGATGATCTTCTTGATGCCCGGCCCCACCCGGGCGCCGATTACTTTCTGGAGGTCCCCCGAAATATCGATGCGGTTGCCTTCGCTGGACCGCCTGATCTCGCCTGTCGCCTCGGCAATGTCCAGGTTGGGAGATTTGACGAGGATCTCCACCCAGGCCTCCATCGACGTGTCCTGGACGCGGCAGGTGGATCGCGTCGTCTGTTCATCCACGATTTCTACGGTCGTGCAACGATTTCTTGTAAAACAGGTGATATCCGCCATAAATTGAAAGCCCTCCGTAAGTTAAAAATTATTAGCAAGAGCGGTAAAAAAAGGAAACGCATGCAAACAGCCACGAGGTGCGGGCAGAAAATCCTGAAATCAAGGGGCATAGCGCCCTGAAATATGAGACTACTGGCGCATCGCGGCGCCCGGACAGATCTATAAAAATTGTTTATTTCTTTAACGAACCCAGCAGGACTTTGTCCGGGTCGACTTCATTTCTCAGGATATTGATCACCTCTCTCGATGGCGGCTCCGTCTGTACGGCCCTCGAAATATCTATATCCCATCCAATGGTTTTTTTAATTTCACCGGGGTCAGTGCCCGGAAAGTATTCTGCGAGATATGCTATTTTCGTCTTTTCGTCAAATTTCATGATGCATTGCGTTGTCACAATCGCCACGGGGCCGCCCCGTATAAGTCCGGCTTCTTTTCTGGGCACCCATTTCACTTTCCCATTCTCGAATTCCTTGACCATCCATCCGGGACTGGTCAGATAATCGACCACCTTCGGAAAGCGTCTGTCCTGGTGAACGATGTTGACCACAAAAGGGAGTCCTGATGCGGAATCATTGGCTCCCCCGCTGCCGGTTGCGCGCCATCCGGGGTGAAGAACGTCAAAAGGCTCTCCGGACTGGCGGGGCCCCATGGAAGAATTCAAGTTGCCATACTGGTCAACCTGTGCCGCGCCAAGAATGGCCAGATCCGCATGAGCGCCCCCCGCGTTGTATCCCAGGATATCGAAAAGACCTGTCGTCACGGTACAGCCATAGGCGGATCTGGGTTCACAGACGGAAAAGGGTAAATGGGCAAATCGCGAATCAACCGTCCCTCCCTCCATCAGAATCGTGGCGCGCGGGGCATGGGTTTTCACGGCCAGGCTCGCCGTCAGAAGCCCCAGGCCGATGCCCACAAAAATTACCATCTCATCCTTCACAAATTTGGACGTTTCAACGACAACCATTTCCGGCACAGAATAATATTGCTCAGCCATGTTAGTTCCCTCCTTACCCTATATGAGGCGTTACTTAATTCATGTAAGCGGACCTGTCGTTGTCCGGATTATAGGCATATGCCGGATTGGCCCTTAATTTGGACAGCCTTTCGCTGCCCAGTTTCTCCAGATAGTGCCAATGGTCCTTAATCTCATAGACCCACTCCTGCAACCATTTGTCTCTCCTCGAATCATCCCCCATGGCCGTGTGGAATTCCCGGAGGAACGCGGCGTCATAATCATAATTCATATAGGAGCTGACAGGATGACAGGCGTACGGCAGCGGAACAATTGCATCAATGATATGGTGAGGAATCTGATTGGCATTGGGATCTTTGGACATATAGTCTTCAGGAACGACCTGATCACAGGTCAGAATCACCTTTTTGCCCGCATAGGCCTCTTCGACGTCTCCTCCCAGTGGGCCCATGATCCTTGCCGTGCCCTTTTCTCCGACAATCTGGGCGTGGATCACCGTCACATCGGGAATCAGCGCCGGCAGCAAACAGACTTTTTGATGCACAGGCCAGAAGGGATCTTTCATGACATGGAATTTTTCCAGAGGGAACCTGCTATCTTTGCCTCTCAGGCCAACCTTTCTTTCCACATCATATTCGGGATTTATCAGGTCCGATCCGACCTGGGAATGGGTCGGCAGAAAGGGCAGTCCCATCGCTGCGGCCTTAAATCTCAGGATCATGGAATAATGGCTATAGTCTTCATGCCAGATGTTGCCCTGCTTGATCTGTCTGGAGCAATACGGGTGTATGACCTGAACCAATTCGTCGCCCACATAGCATCCCGTTATACCGGCCAGGCAACCGCCCGCTGCCAACAACTCGTCCGGGCCGCCGGGGGTGACGTGGCACAGCTTGATGCCCTTGATCCCCTGTCTGAGCATCTCATAATAAATGGCGTAACTTTTTCTTGTTATCGTAAAACCACCGCTCGCAATAATCTGTCCGTTCTTGATAAACGTTTTAACCGCCTCCGCCGGAGACATGATTTTACTCTTCGTTCCTTGACCTTCAGTTCCCTTACTCATTTTGCGCCCCCCCGTATAAAGGTCTTTTTTTGGTTATCCGGTTATTCTGTCCGCGTCGTTCGCATTGCGAACGGTGTAAGGAAAACCAGAAACTTTTCGTTGAGATAGTATCCTCATTGAACCTGAATATGTTTCTTCGATTTTTTAATGAACAGGGCCATGACCTCTTCCACCGCCGTGTAGGGATCAATCTCGCCGGCGACGATCTTGTCGAGGTATTTCCGCCTGAGGCCGGTCCCGCGGATATGGTCAAAGATCACGCGTTCGATTTCATCCTTGATAATCACGCTGCCTTCCTTCTCCGCCTTCTGGAAAGCGTATTGCTTCAGGCCGTCGCCTTTTCTCATATGAACCTGATGCTTTTCGATTTGATCCATTACCTCGTCGATCCCCTCACCCGTGGTGGCAACGGCGGGAACCACGGGGACAGGCCATCCCTCTTCCTCCACGCGCCGCATTTTCAGGGCGACCTCGAGTTCCAGCAGCGCCTTTTGCTTGCCGGGCATATCGGTCTTGTTCAGGACGACCACCTGGGCGATTTCCATGATCCCGGCCTTCAGGGCCTGGATGTCGTCTCCCATGGTCGGCGTCAACACCAGCAGGCAGGTCTGAACCAGCCGGGCCACATCGACTTCGTCCTGGCCGGTTCCGATGGTTTCCACGATGACGACATCGTGTCCCATGGCCTCCATCACGCGCATCGCATCGACGGTCCCGCGGGCGAGGCCGCCCAGGTAGCCCCGGGACGCCATGGAGCGGATATAGACGCCTCTGTCGCGGCCGTGAGCCTGCATGCGCAACCGGTCCCCGAGGAAGGCACCCCCCGTGAAAGGGCTCGACGGATCCACGGCGATGACGCCGACGGTTTTGCCCCGCTTGCGGTAGGCGCCGATCAGACAGGAAACCAGGCAGGACTTTCCCGCTCCAGCAGAACCCGTCACACCAAGCACCGTGGTTTTTCCAACGGGAATGAAAAGGTGTTTCAGGACGTCGCGGGCAACCTTCTCTTTTCTTTCTATGGCCGATATGAGTTTTGCAGCGGCCATCCGGTCGTTCTCCCTCACCTTTTTCGCCCACTCCATAATGCCGATCTCGCTCATGGTCTGCCTACCGCCTGACATGATTTCGGATGTAGGTGACAATAGGCTCGGTAAGCGAGCCGGCCGGAAATACCTCATGGACGCCCATCTCCTTGAGTATCGGGATATCCTCGGGCGGAATGACGCCTCCGAGAATCAGCAGGACATCATCCAGCCCCCCCTTCTTCATCTCCTCGACGATAAGGGGCGTGAATACAAGATGACCGGCCGAAAGCAGGGAGATGCCGATGACGTCGACGTCTTCATCGATCGCGGCATCGACGATGTCCTTGGGCATCAGATACATCCCCAGATAAACGACCTCCATGCCCGCTTCCTTCAGCAGGCTGGCGATGACCTTGACGCCGCGGTCATGACCGTCCAGGCCCACTTTCGTCATGAGAACCTTGATTTTCCCATCTTTATTTTTTTCTTTTGCTTTTTTCATGGGTTGACTCCTCGATTAAAACGGCGCCTGGATGATTTCCATCGGGTCATAGGGATAACCGAAAGCGAGACGGACGGCGCCCATCATCTCTCCCGTCGTGGCGCCTGCCTCGGTGGCCGTGATCATGCAGGGGATGACATTTTCCCGGCGCTCTGCCGCCGCCTTGAGGGCCAGGATCTTCTCTTTCCAGAGGGTTTTGTTCCTCTCTTTCTTGAGCTTTTTCACCATTTCAATCTGCCGCTTGACGGATGCTTTCATGATGCGCTGGACCCCCAGGGGCGCCGCTGTCTCATGCTCGGCGGTGAACATGTTGACACCCACTAAAATCTTGTCACGGTTGTCCAGCTCTTTCTGGCGGGTCAGGGCCTCTTTTTCGAAGACCCGGTCGAGCCACTCCTTCTCGATGGCCTGGTACATCCCGCCGACCTTGTCCACCTCGTCCATGATCTTGTAGATCTCCTCCTCCAGCCTGCTGGTGAGGTTCTCCACGTAATAGGACCCTCCCAGGGGATCGGATACGTTGGTCACGCCCGTTTCGTAGGCCAGGATCTGCTGCGTTCTCAGGGCCTGGGTATGGCCGGTTTCCGTGGGCAGGCACGTGGCTTCATCGTAGGAGCAGCAGTGCAGGGACTGAACGCCGCCCAGGACCGCCGCCAGAGCCTGGTAGGCGACCCGGACGAGATTGTTCAGGGGCTGCTGCGGGACAAGGGAGCACCCCGCCGTATGGACGGCAAATCGGAACTGCTGTGAGGAGGCCTTCTGCGCCCCGTAATGCTCCTTCATCAGTTTTGCCCAGATCCGCCGTGCTGCCCTGATCTTCGAGACCTCCTCGAAGATATCGATGTGGCAGGAAACATAGAAGGCGAAGCGCTGCATGAAGTCGTCCACCTTGTAGCCCCGGCGGATCATCTCGTCGATGTAGAGGCGGGCGATGAGAAAACCGAAAGCGACCTCCTGGGGGGCCGTCACGCCCTGTTCCCTCAGGTCGTAGAGATTGACGGTGGTGTAATACCAGAGGGGCATCTCCTTGGTGCAGTATTCGATGACGTCGGTGCCGAGCTTGACGGACAGATCGAGCGGGGAGGCGGGACGGAAGCCGCAGTAACGGAAATGGACGGGATCGTTCTGGACGGTGCCCCGCAGCTTCTTGAGGTCGTAGCCTCGCTTCTTCGCCACGGCGGCGTACTGGGCCATGGTGACGACGGCCGCCGTGGATGCCGTAATCAGGGACCATGAGACTTTGTCGAGAGGGATATCCGCCGTCATGGTTTCCATGTCGTACATGTTGGTGATGCAGACACCAGTAAGCCCCACTTCGTTCTGCGCCCAGGGGTGATCCGCATCCAGCCCCATCTCATAGGGGATGTCGGCAATGGTATTGAGCCCTGATCCCCCCTCTTCCACGAGGAGTTTCGACCGGTCGTGGGTATCCTGAGGTGAACCCATCCCGATCACCTCCCGCCGGGTCCAGTAACGTCCCCGGAACATGTTCCGGTGAATCCCCCGCGTAAAGGGATATTGCCCCGGATCGCCGATGTCCTTATACCTCTCCGGGGGCAGATCCGCGGGGGTATAGACCTCCTTCACGTCCAGTCCGGACCACGTAAGGCTGCTCTTGGGCTTCTCATAGTAAGCGGCAAGGTACTTATCCCAGTCCACATCTTTTTCCTGAGTGACAGGCACTGTTTTTTGTGCTGCTTTCATCTTACCCTCCTTAATTTGAATCGCTCTGATCCATACTATAACAACAAAATCATCCGGATAAATTGGGACGATGCGTGTGCTTTGCAATATGGTCACTCGCAATTGTTATGCCAGCGAGATGATATCTGGATGTCACCGATATTATGAGCGTTCTGAGATCTCAACGGATTTACAGGATTCGATAAAGTAAATTAATTACACCCCGGAGGTGAAAATTATGCACATCTTTGGCGTCGACTACTTTTTCGATCGTTGCCTTCTTGCCTGTCCTGTTTCAATCAGTTCGTAATGAAAGTCGTTGATTGTCCCTTTTCTTCTCTTTTCAAATACAACCCGCACCCGTTTTCCGATGGATAGTTTCTTCGCAGCTGCCCCGAGATCCGAAAGATCCACCTTTCTGATAAAATTCACCAGGGCAGTATCAGCCCCATCAAGAAGGACGTAGGCAATGGCATAGGGCGGCTCCGGCAGAGACTCAAACTTCACGGGAACAATCGTGAAGGCCTGAATGGTTCCTTCCCTTCCGACTTCCACCCACTCTTCCGCCGGGACAAAGCATCGCTCGCAAAAAGACCGGGGCGGCAGCATGACAAGACCGCACTTGGAGCACTTCGGGGCGATGATTTTCTTCTCTATCAGGGCATCGAAAAATTTCTTCCCTGTCGTCCCGACGGCGTAATTGTACTCCACATTCCATCCGCCCCTGAGCGTCATCCCATCGTTCATAAATCCTCACTGAATCAATAATAATCGGCGCTGAGAACCATCACGGCATGAAACTGAAAAGATCCTCCTTCACCGGTACAGACGGCGTTGCGGACATTTTTGACCTGCATCTTCGGCGGGGCCTTTCCCATCACCTGCAGCGCTCCGTCGCAGACACGGGCAAGCGCTGTGATCGCAATGGCATTGGCGCACAGTGTCCCGCCGGAGGGATTGACGGCGATCTCTCCATTCATGTTGAAGAACCCCTCCTCGTTCAACCGGCCACTTTCCCCTTTCCGGCAAAATCCAAGGGCCTCCACCATGGAAAGTTCGCAGACAGTGAAAGGCGCGTAAAGCTCTGCAACCTGAATTTCTTTTACAGGGTTCCTGATTCCTGCCTGGCGGTAGGCTGCCGTCGCCGCCATGGCCAGGACATCGGAATCGGCAAAATCCATCTGAGCCCTGCCGCCCATTTGGTCGCCCAGAAAAACGGTGTTGGCGACTTCGCCACATCCCCGGATCCAAGCAGGGCGCGTGCTCAGTTTCATTGCTTTTTTCCCCGAAACGATTACAATTGCAGCACCGCCCGCCGAACTGGGGCACATATCATACTTCTTGACGGGCCAGCAGTAATAGGGGGACATCATCACATCATCAACGGTAATGTGCCCTTTCAAATGGGCGACCGGATTGTTGAGTGCATTGCCCCAGGACCGGACAGCAACGAGAGCCATCTGCTCTTCCTTCGTCCCATAGAGATGCATGTGACGCACGGCCTGGAACGCGGCCATGGTGATGGTCGTCAAACCGAACTGTCTCTCATACAGGGGATCCCAGATGGTATTCAGGACCTGTTGGGAGTCTTTGCATTCACGCACCTTATCGGCGCCGACGACGAGCACGGCGTCAAAGAGACCGGCGGCCACATGGTGGAACCCCGCCTGGGCGGCGGAAAGGCCCGTAGCGCCGCCGGTATGGATTCGCATGAAAGGTTTGTCCCGTCCCCCAACGGCATCGACGCACCATTTGTCCGGCTCATTGACGCCAAGAAATTCCGAAGGCCCCATGGAATAGACAACGGCATCGATTTCATTCATCGTCATCCCGGCATCATCAAGAGCTGCAGCTGCAGCTTGCATGGATAATTCGGGCAAAGTACAGTTGTGATAAGATCTGTACAGCGTCTGGCCTACGCCAACAATTGCTGCCTGCGTTTTCATTCGATTTTCTTATCGTTTCCTTTCAATCAGCCGCTTTACCGGCTCAAAATAAACACCGCATTCCCCTGGGCACAAAATCCGGAGCTTCCATGGGCCAGCGCCCGCTTGACGCCCTGAACCTGATGGTTTTCCGCATTTCCCTTTACCTGTAGATAGGCCTCACATACCCGGAAGAGACCGGAGGCCGTAAAGGGATTGGAGGAAAGGAGACCTCCTGACGGGTTTACGGGAAGAACGCCCTCCATATCTGTGAGGCCTTCTTTGATTAGATCCTGAGCCCGGCCCGGCCGGCAAAATCCCAGGCCTTCATATACCATAAGTTCGTGATAGGATGAAAAATCAGAGATCTCCGCAATATCAATTTCTTTCAGGGGATTTTTTATCCTTGCCATTCCATAGGCCATGCCCGCGGCTATCCCGAGGGACCTGAGCTTCGAGAGATCCCGGCCTCCCAGGTAATAGGAATCAGTAGCCCAGCCGAACCCTGCGAGCCACACAGGATCGCGTTTCAGTTCCCTTGCTTTTCGGGCCGAAGCCAAAACAAGGGCGCAGGCGCCATCGGATTCAGGAGCGCAATCCAGAGCCCTCAGGGGCCAGCTCACCACAGGAGAAGACCTGACCTCACTCAATTTAATCGGCCTTTGGAGATGCGCGTTGGGGTTTCTTGCGCCGTTCTTCCTGTTTTTAACAACAACGCGCGCCGGGATATCCATCGGTATTCCGTATTGGCTCTTATAAACCCCCGCCATGAGGGCTGTTGAAGTGATATGATTCATCCCGAATCCGCGATGGTAGAAAGGATCCCAGCGCATGCGCATCACATCCGAAACAGGAGCTTCTGATGTCTTGCACCAGCTGATGACAAGCGAAAGATCAAAGAGTCCCGTCATTAGCCTCATGGCCGCCAGGATGACCCCGTAGCATCCCTCGTCGGTCACCTTGATCTCATCCTTCAGGTAGGCGCCTGCGGGCATGGCCAGCAACATACTGGATATGCATCTTCCATCAAGCTCATCACAGCCGGAGATGACCACACTATCAATGCCCTCCCTGGTGACAGAGGCGTCCGCAAGGGCCTTCGAGGAGGCTTCAAAGACCATGTCGTCGAGCTTCTGGTCCTTCTTTGCGCCCTCGATCTTTGTCATCCCGACACCGAGGATGGCAACGCGATGACTCATGGGGCTAATTCCTTTCTTTTCTTTTTTTATGGTCTTTTTAATTTTCATCAAGACAAAAGTATTCTTGTTTAAAGCAGGGAGCATGCCAGACCGTCATTCAACAAGACAAAAGGGCCTTTGCGGCCCAATTGAAGCGGCTGACACAATGATTCAGGAAATCTGTGGAGGTATAATCAATCGGCCAAAATAGTGCTTTGAAACCAAAAAAATGTGAACAAATTTCACATCAGTTGAAAAGATAGGCTCGTTATGAAAATCCTTTTTGCGAGGGATTTCAGGAAATACGGAGTTTGTTCATCAGGTAGCGCAGAGCAAAACGGTCCATGTTCAGGAGCTTCGCCGCTTTGGACTTGCTTCCCCCGGTTTTTTGCATGGCCTCCCGTATGAGTCTCGCCTGAATGGATTCCGTATACTCCCGGAAGTCCACGCCATGATCGGGTATCACGAAATCAAGTTTCTTTTCCGGCTGCCCCGTCGCCTTTACAGCTTGGTGCTGCTCTCCGGCGATCTCAACGGGCAGATGCCTGCTCTGAATGATTTCCGGGTTATCGATGATCATGATCCGCTCGATGGTATTGCGGATTTCCCTGACGTTTCCGGGCCAGGCGTATTTTACCAGAAGATTCATGGCGTCCTGCGAGATGCCGCGGACCGTTTTGTTGAAACTCTGGTTGAATTCATGAATGAAATGCTTTGTCAGCGGAATGATGTCTTCCTCTCGCTCTCTCAGAGGCGGCAGATAGATATGAATCACGTCCAGGCGGTAAAAAAGATCCTGCCGGAATTTCTTTTTATCAACATCGTCGCGAAGATTATGATGGGTCGCCGCAATAATCCTGGCGTCCGTATCAATCAGTTTATTCCCGCCGAGGCGCCTGAATTTTCTCTCCTGCAGGACATTGAGGATCTTCGCCTGCATGCCGAGTTCCATATCGCCGATCTCGTCGAGAAAGAGCGTGCCGCCATTGGCCTGCTCCACGAGCCCTTTCTTTGTCTTCTTCGCATCGGTGAAAGCCCCCTGTTCATGGCCGAAGAGTTCGCTTTCCAAAAGGGCGTAGGGAATGGCGGAACAGTTGATCTCGACAAAAGTCCCGTTGCACCTTGCACTGTTGTAATGGATCGCCTTGGCCACCAGCTCCTTCCCCGTTCCGCTTTCGCCCTGGATCAAAACCGTGGAGGAATCGATCTGCGATACCTTTCTTACCGTTTCGAGGATTTCATGCAGGGCTTCGCTCTGCCCGATGATCTTGTCGGTCCCGTAAAGCATCCGGTTCCTGTCCCTGAAACCCCGGACCTCCTTCTTGAGCCGCTGTGTTTCCAGCGCAAACTTCAGGATCGTCGTGATCGTCTCCGCCTTGAAGGGTTTGCTGATATAATCGAAAGCCTCGTACTTCATAGCCTGGACGGCGCTTTCAATCGTGCCGTAGCCGGTCATCATGATCACGATGATATCGGGATCGATCTCCTTGATTTTTCTCAGTACCTCGATGCCGTTGATGTCGGGAAGCATGATGTCCAGCAGGACCAGATCCACATCATGTTCTCTGATGATGCCGAATCCTTCGGCGCCCGTCCGGGCAAGACGAACGGCATACGCCTCCTTTTCGAGGGCCACCTTCAGCGAGCTTCTGATCAATTTTTGGTCATCAATGATCAATATATTATTCATAGCCAACTCCGCTGAATATCAACATCTCACTTTGGACGACAATGTAAAAAGCTCCAGAGGCAAGGCGCGCAAATCCGGAGGAATGAGGCGTACTTGGTCGTACGCCGCAGTGACGAAGGATGTAGCGCAACGCAGCATATGGACTTTTTACGATGTCGTCACTTTTGCAGCATGCCCTTCAGTGCCGTAGGCAGGGAAACGACGAAGCGGGCGCCCTTTCCTTCTTCCGAATCAAAGCGGATCGTTCCGCCATGTTCTTTGACGATGCTGTGCGTGATTGAAAGGCCAAGACCCGTCCCTTCGTGGTGTGTCGTGAAAAATGGATCAAAGATACGGCCCTTGACGGCATCGGGAATGCCTGCCCCCGAATCCTTTATGGTGACCGTAACAGAACGATTCTCTCCTGTTGCATCCGCGCCATCCCCGCCCGTCTCAATGGTCAATTCCCCCCCCTGAGGCATGGCCTGGATCGCATTGATCATCATGTTCAGGAGGCCCTGCCGGATCTTTCCGGCGTCCATGTAAGCCTTCGTCAGCCTGCGCCCATATCGCGTGACCAGACGGACACCCTGATTGTTGCACTGCTCTCCGATCAGAAAGGTGATGCTTCTGACGATCTCATTGATATCCGCCGGCTCAAAATTGAATTCCTTAGGACGCGCGAAATCAAGCAGATCGGAAATCAGTTTTTCCAACCTCTCGATCTCGAGAGTGGCCTCTTCTATGAGATTTTTATCGGTTTTGAGCAATCGTTTGCGGCTCTTTAGAATATCGAGCACAACGCCGATCCCGGTGAGCGGGTTCCGGATCTCATGCGCGACGCCTGCGGCCAACTCTCCCAGGGAGATCAGGCGGTTGACTCGTTGCAGATAGTCGTCCCGTTCGCGCTCGCTCGTGATGTCCTGAATCAGGAAGAGCACCCCGATGAGGTTTCCGGCGTCCTCGATGATGGGCGAGGAACTGACGCTCAGGATGATGTTTATTTTCGTATCTTTTTTCAGCAAGCACTCGCAGCCCTTCATATTTTCACGGTACATGAGGGTTTTTTGCAGCATGGCGTCCATCTCGGGAATAGACGCAAAGACATCCCGAATGAAGCGATGCAGGACGTTTGCCTTCTCAATGCCAAGTATGTTCTGCGCTGCGGGATTTAAAGACGTGATGCGGCCGTGAACATCTGCAGTGAGCAGGCCGCTGATGGAGCTGTTGAGAACATCCTCCGAAAACTTTTTTTCATTCAGCAGTGCTTCGTAAAGTCGCGAATTTTCGATGATGATGCTGGCATAATTGGCGAAGATGGACAGCGTTTCAAATTCCTTTTCGTTGATCACGGGCTCGCTGTGCTTCTTGTCCACACCCAGGATGCCGATCACGGTCCCTTTTACCTTGAGGGGAACATAAAGGATGCAGCCCCTTCCAAGCCTGCGGGTGATCAATCGATCCATATCGTTGAGAACCGGATCTGCATAAACGTCCTTGACCAGAATGGCATTCCCCGTCAGGGCGACTCGGGTTTCCAGGGTATTGTGCCGACGCAGATCATAGGGCCTGCTGCGGGCCAGATCTTCCGTCTCAGGGGTAAAACCGCTGATACACTTGCATTCGAGCAAGTGCTTCTCCTCCTTGATCAGATAGAGGGCCGCGCGATGGAATCCCAACCCTTCCGTCACGGATTCCATGATGGAATCCAGGACTTTATCGATCGGCGAGGGGTCGGTCAACAGAGCGCTGATCCTGTAAATGACGGAAAGGATCGGTTCAGACGTCTCTGTCAGGGTACCGTGCTGTTTCATGATTCCGCCGGAAATGGATGGATCGTCATGTTCCTGTCATAAACGCCGATAGCCTCGCCGGTGATGAGGGCCTTCAACTTCGGAATGTAGAAGGAGATGGAATCCCGCGTATGGCCCGGCGTCGCCACGACCTTGAATCCGAGACCGCCTCCGAGGTCAAAATCCATGCCGTCTTCAAGCAGGATATCCACCTGCAGGGCGTCAAAGGAAATGTCTTCCCTGCCGGTCTGCGCGGAATGCCCGTCTTCGTAATCCCTGCTCAAGCTCCGGATCAACTCGATGGCGTTCGGCTTCCTGAACGTTTCCGCGGCCAGGGGGTGTGCTCCCACCTGAAGTCCTTTGATGTTTCTTTTCAGATAAGGGCATGCTCCGCTATGATCATGTTATCATTCCTGATTCATTTGCTTATTGTTATAAAGCTGGCATGGGCAACCCACTTCCAGCCTTCATCCATCTTATGAAAAACACTGAGTCTGTAAGAAGGTTGCGGTGAAGTCGATTTCCCGTCTATCAACTCTTGAGCTGTGACGGCATAGGACACAATCATGACGGATTCGCTCATGGTAATATTAAAATCGCTCAAAGAATATTCGCCAAGATGAAGTCCCTTTAATAACCGCATTTCTTCATCCTTGTTCCTTGCCCCATCCTCGTGCACAGACTGAAAGGCAGGATGAATCATACTTTCGAGCTTATCCCAGTTATGCGTATTGATGTCGGCAAACAATTCCGTGACCAGTTTTTCGCCTATGCTCTGTCGCATGGATGCCTCCTTTCATAAATAGGGTTCAAAGACATCAATTCAGCATCTGACAGCATTCATTCAGACGCAAGCTTCTTTCCCGGCTCAATGGCCGCCTGCATGACTTTTTGATTTGCTCTGATTTCGCCTGCATCCATGGCGCTTCCATAGACCATGCCGATGATGTCGGATTCTTTATATGCAAAAGCATCATGGAAGGTTCTTAAAGCTTTTACACACCCTGAATCAAAGGGATCGTCGACGCCATCTATTAAGCTGTGGATCCGGTCGTTTTGGTGTGGACATAGAAAAAAGCGCCCCTGCGGAAACCCCTGCAAATGGTGGGCCGTGCGGGAATCGAACCCGCGACCAACGGATTAAAAGTCCGCTGCTCTACCAGCTGAGCTAACGGCCCGGAAATGGCTGCGCAGGCGAAGACCCCCTTGCGACTGCAACATGTCAGGATAATATGCTTGAAAGGATCGACCTCTTAGAACATGTGCCCACCCTTGTCAAGCAGAATATAAAACAGGGCCTGCCTCAATCGCCGAAGGGATTTTTCAGCACGATGGTGCTTTCCCGTCCCGCCCCCACCGAAACCAGCATCAACGGTGCGTCGGATAGTATTTCCAGCCTTTCAATATACTTGCGTGTGTTTTTGGGCAGATCATCGATCTGGTTGGCATGGCGGATATCCTCCGTCCATCCGTCCAGCTCCTGATAAACAGGTTGACATCCCGCAAGCGCCTTGAGGTTTGCCGGGACGGATTCCGTATATTCCTCACCCGCCGCCGTCCGGTATCCCACGCAAATTTTAAGCTTCTCCAGCCCTGTAAGGACGTCAAGCTTGGTGACGGCGATGCCGCTGATCCCGCAAACGCGGACGGCCTGCCGGACGAGGACCATGTCGAGCCAGCCGCAGCGCCGTTTCCGCCCCGTGGTGGCCCCGAATTCCTGCCCCACCGTCTGCATGTGTTCGCCGACGGCATCCGTCAGTTCGGTCACGAAGGGGCCCTCCCCCACACGGGTCGTGTATGCCTTGCAGATGCCGACGACGCGGTCAATTGCCCGCGGACCGACGCCGCTGCCGCAACTGGCATTGCCGGCCACCGTGTTGGAAGACGTCACATAGGGATAGGTCCCGTGATCGATATCCAGGTGGCAGCCCTGGGCGCCTTCAAAAAGAATCTTCTTTCCTCGCCGCATCTCCTGCGCGATGATCAGGGAGGTGTCCGCCACAAAGGGCTTCAGGTACTCGGCATAACCCCGGTATTCGTCAAAAATCTGCTGCGCATCCAGCGGCGCTTCCTCAAAGCGCCGGGTCAGGTAAAAATTCTTTTCTTCGATGTTGTCCCTTAATTTTTCCATAAAGGTCGTTTCGTCCAGCAGGTCACAGAAGCGGATTCCCACGCGGGCCACCTTGTCTTCATAGGCCAGTCCGATTCCCCTGCCGGTTGTCCCGATTTTCCTGTCGCTTTTCCGTGCTTCCCGCGCAACATCCAGCCGGCGGTGATAGGGCATGATCAGGTGCGCTTTTTCACTCACAAACAGCCGCGTGTGCTCGGGAAAGAGGGCCCGCTTTTCCAGGTTTTCGATTTCCTGCTTCATGACGGCCGGATCGACCACCACGCCATTGCCGATAATGCAGGTTTTATGATCGTGCAGAATGCCGGAGGGGATCAGATGCAGAATCGTCTGCACGCCCTTGACGACCAGCGTGTGCCCCGCGTTGTTGCCCCCCTGAAATCTCACGATGACATCCGCATCCTCTGCGTAAAGATCCACCACCTTGCCCTTGCCTTCATCGCCCCACTGGGTTCCTACGACCGCGACGTTTGTCATGAAACGTTCCTCCCCTTCTCTTTACATCTCTAATTGAATCACAGAAATCACATGCGGCAGGTTCCTGAGTCTTTCGAGCGCCACTTCGGGCACGACACTGTCCGTGCTGAGCACCACGAGGGCCTGATTTTCGACCTGGTCGCGGCTCAGATGCAATCGCGCAATATTCACGTTGTTCTCGCCCAGCGTGGTGCCGATGTTCCCGATCACCCCGGGGCGGTCGTAATTGGACAGAACCAGCATGTAGCCTTCCGGCACCACCTCCAGCGTGAATTTATCGATCTGGACAATGCGCGGATCCTGCCGGCCGAAAATGGCGCCCGCCGCATAGTAGGTTCCCTTCGAGGTCTTCAGGGTCAGGGCGATCATGCTCGTATAATCGCCGATCTCGCTGCTTTTCGATTCGACGACCTTGATGCCGCGTTCCTTGGCCACCACGGGGGCGTTGATGTAATTGATGCTGTCTTTCAGGACGGGAGTCAGCAGACCCTTCAAAAGGGAGATCGTCAGGGGGGCGACGTTGTAATCCAGTATCTTGCCGCTGTACTCAACGATCAACTCCTTGATGCCGCCGGCAACGACCTGGGCCTGAAACTTGCCCAGTTTTTCGGCCAGATCGAGATAGGGCTGAATCACGTGCAGCAGCTCGGCACTGACGGATGGGAAATTCACGGCATTGCGGATTTCTCCCTTGGTCAGATAGTCGGCGATCTGCTCGGCGATCGCAATGGCCACGTTGATCTGGGCTTCGTCGGTCGAGGCGCCCAGGTGCGGCGTACAAACAACGTTCTCCAGAGCGATCAGTTCCTGATTTTTTGTCGGCTCCTCCTCGAATACATCCAGGGCCGCTCCGGCAACCTTTCCGGACACGAGGGCCTCATAGAGGTCCTGTTCATTGACAATCCCGCCGCGGGCGCAGTTGATGATAAAGACGCCTTTTTTCATTTTGGCAAAGGCATTGGCATTGATGAGGCTTCGGGTTTCCTTGGTCATGGGCGTGTGCACGGAAATAAAATCGGAGTGTTTTAAAAGATCATCAAAGCTGACCAGACTGATGCCGATCTTTGCGGCCGCTTCCGGCGACATGAAAGGATCATAGGCAATGACGTTCATCTTGAGGCCCTGCGCCCGGTCGGCGACAATCGTTCCCACCCTGCCGATGCCGATGATGCCCAGGGTCTTGTTGAAAATCTCATTCCCCATGAACTTGTTCTTTTCCCATTTTCCGTTTTTCATGGACGCGGTGGCCTGGGGAATTTTCCGCGCGAGCGACAACATCATGGAGATGGCATGCTCTCCCGTCGTGATGGTATTGCCGCCCGGGGTGTTCATGACGACGATCCCCCGCTTGCTGGCCGCGAGGATGTCCACATTGTCGAGACCGACGCCGGCCCGGCCGATGACCTTCAGATTTTCGGCGCTGTCAATGATGGCCTGGGTGACCTTGGTGGCGCTACGGATCACGAGTCCGTCGTACTCTTTGATGACGCCCCTGAGTTCATCCGGCGTAAGGTTGGTCATCACATCGACTTCAATATCCGGCGTCTGTTTCAGCACCTTGATCCCCTCGGCCGAAAGGGTATCGCTGACCAATACTCTTTTCATGAAACACATCTCCTTTTTTCAATTTATAGTTCCGCGATTTTTTGCTGATAGATCTTTTCCAGTTCGGCCAGCGCCGTGCGGATATCGTCAGGTTCGATCGTGGGACCGCACCAGAACCGGAACCCCGGAGGGGCATCCTTATAGGAATTGATGTCGTGGGCGACATTGCTTTTGTCAAGCGCGCCGGCAATCGTCTTGAGAAATTTCGCCCGGTCCTCTTTGGGCATGGCTTTTACCTTTTCACTGGTTACGGTCAGACAGACGGAGGTGTTGGACCGGATGGCCTTCGATGCGGCCAGGAACTCGATCCAGTCCGTTTTTTCGACCCAGTCTTCGATCACCTTCAGATTGGCCAGGCTCCGCTGGAAAAGGCCTTCGAGGCCGATTGCACCCGCCCATTGCAGAGCATCGAGATAGTCCTCCACGCAGAGCATGGAGGGGGTGTTGATCGTGTCGCCCTCAAAAATGCTTTTATCGACCGTGCCGCCTTTCTTCATGCGGAAGACCTTGGGCAGAGGCCAGGGCGGATCGTAGGATTCCATCCGAGCGACGGCCCTGGGACTCAGGACGAGCATGCCGTGGGCCGCTTCCCCGCCCAGGCATTTCTGCCAGGAGAAGGTCAGGATATCCACTTTGGACCAGTCAATGGGCATGGCAAAGGCGGTGCTTGTCGCGTCGCAGACAGACAACCCTGTGCGGCCTGCGGGAATCCAGTCCCAGTGCGGGATCTTGACGCCGCTCGTGGTTCCGTTGGCCACAAAGACCACGTCGCTGTTCCAGTCAATCGCGTCCAGGTCGGGGATATTTCCATAATCGGCACTCAAGATGGTGGGGTTCAGCTTGAGCTGCTTCGTCGCATCGGTCGCCCACCCCTCGGAAAAACTCTCCCAGACCAGGACGGTCACCGGCCTCGGCCCCAGAAAAGACCACATGGCCGCTTCGAAAGCGCCCGTGTCCGATCCCGGAAAGATACCAACAAGATAATCATCGGGAATCCCAAGGATTTTTTTTGTGTCGGCAATGGCCTTTGCGAGTTTTTGCTTCCCCAGGGCGGAACGGTGGGACCGACCGACGGCTGCGTCCTGCAGCGCATCGAGGCGCCACAGAGGTCTTTTGCTGCAGGGGCCGGAGCTGAAGTTTGGATTATGCATCACGTTATCTCTTTCTTGCTTTTCAAATAGCGGCGAACTTTATCAGCATTAAAATCAATATTCAAGATTTTTTACTTTCCATGACGTTCCGCGTGTTATTTATACAAATTCTTTGAATTGACGGGTCGGGGGAAAAAACGTATGATCGCCGCCAAACATACCTAAGAGGACCTTCCTTTTGAAAAAAGTGAAATTCTCATTTTTTTGTCAGAATTGCGGCCATCAATCCCCGAAATGGCTCGGCAAATGTCCATCCTGCAATCAATGGAACCCTTTCGTCGAAGAGGAAATCCGGTCCGATCCGCGCACAGATCGCTCTGAATACGCCATGAGCGAAGCCCCGCTGTCCATTAATGCGATCGTGTCCGATGAAAAGGAACGGATCTCGACGGGCATGGCGGAAATGGACCGCGTGCTCGGGGGCGGCCTGGTCGGCGGTTCCGTTGTTCTCGTCGGCGGCGATCCGGGCATCGGCAAATCGACCCTGCTGCTTCAGGTTCTGAGCCGGATGGCCCAAAATAACCTAAAAGTCCTCTACATCTCCGGCGAGGAGTCGGCCAAGCAGATCAAACTCAGGGGCCGCCGGATCGGCGCGTCATCGGACAACCTGATGATTCTTGTTGAAATTTCTCTGGAAAACATCCTGCAGCAGATCAAGGCCATCGCCCCGGCAGTGGTCGTGATCGATTCCATCCAGACGGTTTATTCCCCTGTCCTGTCTTCCGCTCCGGGCAGCGTGGGACAGGTGCGGGAGACAGCCGAACAACTGATCCTGCTGTCGAAAAAAAGCGGCATTCCCGTTTTTCTGATCGGCCATGTCACGAAGGACGGAGCCATTGCCGGCCCCAAGGTCCTTGAGCACATGGTGGATACGGTCCTCTACTTTGAGGGGGACTCCGGCCACGCCTACCGGATCATCCGGGGCATCAAGAACCGGTTTGGACCGACCCATGAGATCGGCGTGTTTGAAATGCGCGACAACGGTCTCAACGAGGTCTCGAACCCCTCGGCCTTTTTCCTGGCCGAAAGACCGGAAGGCGCGCCCGGTTCCGTGGTGGCGCCCAGCATCGAAGGCACGCGGCCCATTCTCATCGAAATCCAGTCCCTCGTCCATCCCACGAATTTCGGGCTTCCGCGCAGAACCGCCATCGGCGTCGATCACAACCGGGTGGCCCTGCTCGTTGCGGTCATGGATAAAATCTGCGGCCTGCATCTGAGCAATCACGACATCTATCTCAACGTCGTCGGGGGCGTGAGGGTGGATGAACCGGCCATCGATCTGGGTATCGTTTCTTCCATGGCATCGAGTTTTCTGGACCGGCCCATCGATGCCGGGACGGTTGTGCTCGGGGAAATCGGACTGACGGGCGAAATCCGGGGGGTCTCCCAGATGGACGCCCGGATCCGGGAGGCGGCCCGCATGGGGTTCAACCGCTGCATTCTCCCGAAGACCCAAACTCACGATATTTCAAGGGAAACAAAGATAGCACTCAATAAAATCAGCAATCTTAAGGAACTGATCGAACATCTTTTTTAGTCAGCCGGGATGTTACGAATGCAGGATGCCGCCCCGCTTTTAAGACGCGCCTTTGCCGAAATCAACCAGAACCGGCGGCGGCGGCTCTATGCCGCCTATGAGATCTATCCGGAATTCGTTTATTGCGAACCGGAGCGGTTCAACTGGTCGGACGCCGATGCGCGAACGAACGTCTTTGATCTTTACTACCTCTACGATTCCGGTTACATTGATCTGGTCAAGAGCGTCACGGAAGGCCATCGCCGGCCGGACTTTTACATGCTGACCCCCAAAGGCGCCGATCTAATGGAAGTTCCGGGAAGACTTGATGAGCGGTTCCCGGTCTGCTGAAAAACAGCATAAAGAGTTCATTCATAACAAATTTATAAATATTTCTTGACAGTTACGTCATTTATGAATATCAATCAAAGACCTTCTGGATTGCCCCCTGAGCTATGAGGACTGCCTGTCCATGCTGAAGGAGAAGAAAATCATCGTAATATAAAAGGTCTTTGGGTACGGTGCAAGACAGGCTGGGCAGGCCGTTGTGAAAAGATTACTTGATGGCATAAAAAAAACGTCCCCTCGAAGAGGAGACGTCGGGCCGGAGATGCTATCTCCGGGGCTGTTGATGGTGCACGATAACAAACCTGTTTTTTGTCGTCAAGCCCAATTTCGAAATGAACCTCCCCGCAGCAAGCTGCGGGGTATCAAAACAGCAAGGAACGAAGCAAGCTTCGGGGAATACTGCCCGGAGAGATTCAAGATGATTGACGACATCAAGGAGTTCAGAAACACTTACGTGGCGCACCAGGAAAAGGAATTGACGGACAAGAAAAGGGCCTGCTCAGAATTGAAGAAATGGATTACTGGTCTCATACGGGTTTATCGTCTGCACCATCCATAAGGGCCTTGCAAGGAGAGCAAATTCTGAAATAATTTTATATAAATAAGGAGGGGATATGCCAGGAGCACTTAAAGATCTGAAAGTACTTGATTTTACGACGCTGTTGCCGGGGCCTTATGCTACGATGTGTCTGGCCGACATGGGGGCCGATGTCCTGAGGATCGTATCCGGCTCTCGGCCCGATCTGGTGGATTTTTTCCCGCCCTTCGTGCCGGGGACAAAGCTGTCCGCAGCGTCCACGCAACTGGGGCGCGGTAAACGCTGCATGGCCCTGAATCTTAAAGATCCGAGGGCGATCACGATCATCCATCAGTTGATCGCGGACTACGATATTGTGATCGAACAATTCCGGCCCGGCGTCATGGCAAAGTTCGGCCTGGCCTATGAAGACCTCAAAAAAATCAACCCTGCCGTTATCTACTGCTCCCTCACGGGCTACGGCCAGACAGGCCCCCTGCGCGACCGCGCCGGCCACGACATCAACTATATCGCCCGTTCCGGCGTCATGTCCTATACCGGGAAAAAAGAATCCGGCCCCTGCCTTCTGGGCATTCAGATTGCCGATGTCGCCTCCGGCTCGAACAACGCCGTCATCGGCATCCTGGCAGCGGTGGTCAACCGGCACGGCTCCGGCCGGGGCCAGCATATTGACATCTCAATGACAGACGGCATGATCGCATTCAACGCCATGTTCGGCGCGGCGTTCCTTGTGGATGGCCGGGAGCCGGTGCGGGATGAGGATTATATCAACGGCGGCTCCCTCTATGACTATTATAAAACGAAGGACGGCAAATACGTCAGTTTCGGCGGGCTGGAACCCCAGTTCTTCACCAATTTCTGCAACACCGTCAACCGCCCGGATCTGATTTCCGGGGGCGTTCTCCCCAAAGGGATCGAGCCGATCAAGAAAGAGATCCGTGCGATTTTCCTGACGAAAACCCGGGATGAATGGGTGGATATTTTCAACCGGACCGACGCCTGCTTCGAGCCGGTCATGACCCTCGCGGAGGTCTTCAGCGACGCTCTGACGCTCGAGCGCGAAATGGTCGTGGAAGTGGCGCTGCCCGGCGGCGGCAGTGTCATGCAGATCGGAAGTCCCATTAAATTCTCCGAAACCCCACCCGAATACCGTCATGCAGGCGTTTCCGGCGCGGTTCACACCCGCGAGGTCCTGGTCGGTCTCGGATATACGGATCAGGAGATCGAGGAGTTTGAAAAGACTGGCTTATTTAAATAGGGAAAGGTGCAAGGATCCATTTTCCAATAATTCTTTAAGGAGGGAAGCATGATTTTAGCATCGCAGGAAAATATCAAGAAGTGGTCGGAGGCCGGGGCCTGGGGTAAAAGGACCCTGATTGATTATTTTCATTTTCACGTCCGGAAGAATCCGGAAAAGGTCTGCCTGGTGGATCCCATGAACAAGGAGGCACTTCTGGGCCTGAAACCGGAACGGCTGACCTATCAGGAATTGAGCCGGGCGGTGGATGCCACGGCAGAGGCCCTGCTTGCAAAAGGGATCGGAAAGGACGACATCATCCTCGTGCAACTCCCAAACTGCTGGGAGCTGGCGATGCTGTATCTCGCCATTACCCGGGCGGGGGCGCTCATCTCTCCCGTGCCGATGCAGTGGCGTCAGTCCGAACTGGACTACATCACGAAACTGACGGAGGCACGGGCCTTTATTACCGTGGATGAATTCAACAACTTCAAGCACCGGGAGATGGCGGAGAAACTGCAGGGGAAGTATCCGTCCCTGCAGCAGATCATCACGCTGCCGGAAATCAGGGAAATGTCCAGTGGGAACGTCACGGGACAACTGAACGACATCGCCATCGACGCCAATGACGTCTTCACGCTGAGCTGGTCGTCCGGAACGGAAGCGGAA
>JAUSOK010000021.1 GCA_030656035.1 Syntrophales bacterium | reverse complement strand
TCCCAAATATACCTCTTCAAATCGCATCTTCCGGTTCTCCTGTCGTATCTCCGTCCGTCTCATCCGTCACCTCCATCGGTGACACTATCAAACCGGACAGTTTATGTGCTATAAACCGGACATATCATTTGTTACTGACAGGATTTTTATTGTCTTTGGAAACCGGATGCTGTTAGAATCCGCTCGCGAAGGAGGGCGAAGATGATCGGTGTTTTTGACTCGGGGTTCGGCGGACTGACGGTCTTGAAAAGTGTTGTTCAAAAGATGCCGGAGTATAACTACCTGTATCTCGGTGACAGCGCGCGGGTTCCCTACGGGGAGCGATCACAGGAAACGGTGTACACCTACACCATCCAGGCCGTAGATTTTCTCTTCAAGAAGGGGTGCCAGCTGGTTATCATCGCCTGCAACACCGTCTCGTCCCGGGCACTGAGAAGGATCCAGCAGGAATTCCTGCCGGGCGCGTACCCCGACCGAAAGGTGCTCGGCGTGATCAGGCCGTCGGCCGAGGAACTGGTGGACAGAAAATGCCGGAAGGTTGGCATCCTCGCCACGAAGGGGGTTGTCGATTCGAAAATCTACACGGAGGAACTTGAAGAGATCGATCCCCCGATTGAGATATTCTACCAGCCCTGTCCCCTCCTGGTGCCGATCATAGAGGCCGGCAGGCAGGATGAGCCCCGGTGTGATGAGCTTGTGTCCGGATATCTGGACGGCCTCTTCGCCCAGGAAGGGGCGATAGACACGATACTCCTCTCATGCACCCATTATCCGATACTGTATGATGCATTCAGAAGGCATACACCCGATCAGGTGGAGATCCTCAGTCAGGGGCCGATCATTGCGGACAAACTGGAAGACTATCTTGAACGGCACATGGAGGTGGAGAGGGGACTTTCAAGAGGGGGCAACCGGGTGTTCTATTCGACCGGATCCCTGGAAACATTTGACCGGCTCGCCGGTGTATTCTACGGGGAGCCCATCCGCGCGATACCGGCCACACTGGATTCTCCGGAATAGAGATACTTTTTTCGGTGATGCCGGACCTTGCAGCGAAAATGTGTTGACAAAAAAGGCCGAGGCCACTATACAGTTTCCTCAACCATGTCTCAGCTCCCCTGCGAGGCGTGGATGTAATCTGATCCATCCCTACTGGGAGATCGTTCAACGGTAGGACAGCGGACTCTGACTCCGTCAATCAAGGTTCGAATCCTTGTCTCCCAGCCATTTTAATGAAACTCAGTTTTTATAAGCCTCCGGCGCAGTCCCGACTCGTCGTGATTGCAAAGCCCCCTCCCCGCATACTGCGGCCCCGTGGTTCATACGAGCGGGGGCTACTTTCCCTTCCCCTTGTCCGCAATCTTCCCCCACGTGTCACGAAGCGCTACGACGCGATTGAACACGCTCCTGCCGGGCGCACAGTCTCTTGAATCGACACAGAAATAACCGAGCCGCTCGAACTGATACCGGCCCCCCGGCGCCGCACCCTTCAGACTCGGCTCTACGCAGCAGGAGGTAAGGACCTCCAGCGACTCCGGGTTCAGATACCGGGTAAATTCTTCATCCTCGCCGGCCGGATTGGGGACCTGGAACAGGCGGTCGTACAGGCGTACCTCGGCGGCAACTGAGTGCTCGGCCGACAACCAATGGATGACCCCCTTTATCTTGCGCCCGTCGGCCGTCGGCGCGTTACGCGTCTCCGGATCATAGGTGCAGTGGACCTCCACGATTTCGCCGGTCTTCTCATCCTTCACCATGCTCTCATACTTTATGACATACGCGTTCCTCAGACGGACCTCACGCCCCGGGGCTAGCCGTTTGTACTTGCCGGGGGGGTCTTCCTGAAAATCGTCACGCTCGATGTACAGCACCCGGGAGAAGGGGAGCATGCGCGTTCCCATGGCCGGGTCCTGGGGATGATTGGCACATTCGAACTCTTCGGACTGCCCCTCGGGATAGTTGTCGATGATGACCTTGAGCGGCCGCAGCACCGCCATCGCGCGCGGCGCCTTCTCGTTCAGTTCCTCACGAACGCAGTATTCGAGGAGGGCGACGTCGATCAGATTATCATTCTTGGCAACACCGATCTGTGCGCAGAATTCCCTGATCGCCTCCGGCGGGTAGCCGCGGCGCCTCATCCCCGCGATGGTGGGCATCCGGGGATCGTCCCAGCCCGAAACGTGGCCTTTTTCGACGAGCTCGATGAGGACCCGCTTGCTGATAACGGTATAGCTGACGTTGAGACGGGCGAACTCGATCTGCCGGGGGCGGTCCCCCTCCAGCAGCTGATCCAGTATCCAGTCATACAGGGGGCGGTTATTCTCAAACTCGAGGGTGCAGATCGAATGGGTGATCCCCTCGAGGGCGTCGGAGAGACAGTGGGCAAAGTCGTACATGGGATAGATGACCCACTCGTTCCCCGTCCGGTAGTGCGCTCCCCTCTTGATGCGGTAGATCACGGGATCACGCATCACGATGTTGGGAGAGGCCATGTCGATCTTCGCGCGCAGGACATGGGCGCCGTCCGCGAATTCACCGGCCCGCATTCGCGCAAACAGGTCCAGGCTCTCGTCGATGGTCCGGTCGCGGTAGGGGCTCTCTTGCCCCAGCTGCGTGAACGTCCCGCGGTACTCCCGTGTCTCATCGGCGCTGAGGTCGCAGACGTAGGCCTTCCCCGCCTCAATCAGCTGGACGGCGAACTGATACAGCCGCCCGAAATAGTCCGAGGCGAAGAACTGACGGCCCTTCCAGTCAAATCCCAGCCAGTGGATATTGTCGATAATCGACTCCACATATTCGAGAGATTCCCCGCTCGGGTCGGTGTCGTCGAACCGCAAGTTGCAGGTTCCGCCGTACTGCGCGGCGATGCCGAAATTGAGGCAGATCGACTTGGCGTGGCCGATATGGATATAGCCGTTCGGCTCCGGCGGGAAGCGCGTGGCCACCCGTCCGGCATTTTTACCGGCCTTGAGATCTTCGTCTATGAATTCACGGATAAAATCGTTTGGAGTAACGGTGTCTGGTTGCGTCATGGTAAGTCCCCTTCTGCGTATCGTTCATACTGTCATCAAAAGAGGAGAATATTTCGCACACCTTCCCGACAAAAGCAAGCCCGCAGAGGTGTCGGCCCGCGCGTTTTTCTCTTACTTCGACCCCGAGCAGACCGGATTCTTCCCGTTATCGCCGTTGCACGATACCTCGCACAGGAGGGAACCGTTTCCGCACGCCTCGGTCTCAAACTGGAGGACCGGGTGATCGATGCCGAAGTCATGCAGCAGACTGTGGTGTATAGCCTTCGACAGTTCTTCCGTACGGCTTAGCGGCTGGTCCGGCACCACGACATGGCAGGAAAAGGCAACACTGGAAGAACTCACGTTCCACAGGTGGAGATAGTGAACGCCGGTGACCCCGCAGATGCCCTCCAGGCAGTCCTTGATCTCATGGAGATCGAACCCTTTGGGCGTCGCGTTCATGAGAACCGCCGTTGATTCCCTGATGATGGACCAGCAGTTTTTCAGGATGAACAGGACGATCAGGATCGACAGGAGCGGATCCAGCCAGAACCACGGCTTGAAGAGAAAGACCAGGCCACTTATCAGAACTGCCACGGAGAAGAGGAAGTCCCCCAGCATGTGAAGGAAGGCGCTTCTGATGTTCAGGCTGTGCTGTGAGTCGCGATGCAGGAGCCACGCGGACACACCGTTCCCCAGGATCCCGACCCCCGCGGCAAGGACGACAATCAGGCCGGAGATCGCCTCCGGGCGGAGGAGACGCTGAGCGGCCCCGTACACGATGAAGGCCGAGGCAGCCGTCAGGATCGTCACGTTGAGGAGCGCCGCCATGATCTCCGCCCGCTGATACCCGAATGTGCTGGTGACGGATGCGCCCCTCCTCCCGATCCGGAAGGCGATGTAGGAGATCAGGATGGCGGTAAAGTCACTGAGATTGTGAATGGCGTCGGAGATATGCGCCATGCTGTTCGCGACAAGGCCCCCCGCTATCTGGACCACGGGGATGATAAAATTCAAGGCAAGGGTGATCAGGAGCCGCCTGCCCATGGCATCTTCCCCGTTCACTCGAATGTGTCCATGGGAATGACCCGCGTGGGACTCGTCCCGGTGTGCGTGTATATTGTCGCTATTCTTAGTCTTCATACGTCAATTCCTAAACTGTTCCCCTTTCTACGGCTCGCAGGACAGATGGCAGACCCCGGTGGGGGTCTCCACGGCATAGGGGAAATATTTTTTCTTGAACCATAAGGCCACGTTAACCAGACCAATCAAGACAGGCACCTCTACCAGAGGCCCGATTACCGCGGCAAACGCCACCCCCGAATTGATGCCGAACACCGCCACGGCCACGGCGATGGCAAGCTCAAAATTGTTGGACGCCGCCGTAAAGCTCAGTGTCGTAGATTGTTCGTACGTGGCGCCGGCCTTCATCGACAGAAAGAATGACACAAAGAACATGACCACAATATAGATACACAGCGGGATTGCCACCCGGATGACATCCAGCGGCAACTGGACGATATATTCGCCCTTCAGTGAAAACATCACCAGGATAGTAAATAACAGCGCGATCAAGGTAATCGGGCTGATCCTGGGAATAAACTTCTTCTCGTACCATTCTTTGCCCTTTATCTTCAGACCGACCACCCGGGAGATGATGCCGGCAATAAAGGGGATGCCCAGATAGATAAAGACGCTCTCGGCAATCTGACCGATGGAGATATCCACCACGGCCCCTTTAAGGCCCAGCCACTGGGGAACCACCGTAATGAAGATGTAGGCATAAAAGGAGAAGAACAGGACCTGGAAGATGGAGTTGAAGGCCACGAGCCCCGCGCAGTATTCCGTGTCGCCGCCAGCCAGGTCGTTCCAGACGATCACCATGGCGATGCAGCGGGCCAGCCCGATCAGAATCAAGCCCACCATGTATTCATGATGACCCGAGAGAAAGGTGATCGCCAGAAAAAACATCAGGATGGGACCGATGATCCAGTTCTGGACCAGAGAAAGCACGAGCACCCTGAAATTTTTAAAGACCTGACCAAGCTGTTCATACTTGACCTTGGCAAGGGGCGGATACATCATCAGTATCAGACCGATGGCAATGGGGATATTGGTAGTGCCGACCTGAAACCGGTTAATCACGCCGCGGATGTCCGGGTAGAGATAGCCGACTCCGACGCCGACAAACATGGCCAGAAAGATCCACAGGGTCAGGAAACGGTCCAGAAAAGAAAGCTGTTTTGTTTGAGACATCACCCACCTCCTACGATATGATAGTACGGATCAGACCCGCGAGCGGGTTGATTATAAAATAGATTCCCAGCAGGCCGATCAGCACCCCCGCGCCCTTGCGGAACCAGGTGCCCGCCCCCTGCCAGGTGCTGCTCTCCATCAGTTTCCTGACGGCGGCGGCCGAGCTTCCGGCAACCGCGATCGGCAGACAATGGCCGACGGCGAACAGAAGGATCAGGAGGACACCGGTAGCGACCTTCTCCTGAATGGTAATGATGGCCAGAATCGGCGCGATGAAACCGAAGGTACATGAACCCGAGAGGACACCATAGGCCAGCCCCAGGATGAAGGCGCCCGTCACCCCTCTGACGTTCAGACGGTACAGCAGGCCGCCGGACATGGAGCACTTCTCCACGCCGAGCATGCCGAGGGCCACCCAGATCAACAGGGCTCCGACAAGGATCTGCCAGTAGTTGCCCACGTCTCCCAGCATGCGGCCCAGGAGGGCGCAGATGATTCCGATCAGGGCGATGGTAATAAACAGACCGATGGTAAAGAGCACCGAATAGACGGCGGCCTGTTTCGGATCGACGGCCCGTTCCTGCCCGCCGACATACGCAACGATAAGGGGGATCGACGCGATATGGCAGGGGCTGAGCAGGGCGCTCACCACCCCCCACAGGAAACAACCCGCCGCGGCAAGGACCACATCACCGATGATCCACTGGTTAATCGTCAGGAGAACTGTATCGAGCATCTATCCTTTACCTCACACCCGGGAGTATCTCTAAAGTTCAACGCCCATTTCTTTGAGCTGAGCAACAATATCAGCCTCCGCCATGAATCCGACGTGGCGGTGAACCTCCTCACCATCCGCATCGAAAAAGATCTGCGTGGGGATGAGCCGGACACCGAACCGCCCCGCCTGTTCTCTGTTCTTCCATACATCGATGAAGATAATGGCGGCCTTACCTTTGTACAGCTTCCTCAGTTTTACAAGGGTCCCCGCCATCATCTTGCAGGGGATACACGAGTCCGCCCCCAGGTCGATCATGGTGACCGTCCCTTTGGCGGGCACGTTGGCAAAGTCCGTAGCTTGTGCGGCAGCCGACAGGGCTCCCGCGGTCAGCGCCAGAAACAGGGCGCTCACGGCCAGGACCACTATGAAACGAGATTTCATGTGAATATTCTCCTTAATTTTGTCACTTCGAGCAAAGCGATCTATAGTCCCCGTCAGGGGGAAATCTTTCAACAGCTTAAGAGCTTATCAGCTCACCAGCTATTTTCACCAGATAGACCAGAAAAAATAGTCGCTGTCACTATTTCTTGAGCCACCCTTTGACCTCTTCCTTGTCGGGAATCTTTCCCACACTCTTCACCTCGCCGTCGATCACCACCGCCGGCGTTCCGAAGACGCCGTACCCGGCGATCTTCATGACATCGGAGACCTTCTCGATCTGCGCGTCCACACCGGCCTCCGCCACCGCTTCCTTCACTATTTTTTCTGTTTGCTGGCATCGTGGACAACCCGGCCCCAATACTTTAATTTCCATTTTTTTATCTCCTTTTCAAACAATCTCTTATCCGGCAAAGCTGCCGTACAGCAGCCCCGCGATCGTAGACATAATAATGATGATACCGCAGAAGGTGGCCGTCTTTTTCACCCCCATCACGCTCCCGATCACCAGCATGTTCGGCAGTGACAGGGCCGGTCCGGCCAGAAGCAGGGCCAGCGCGGGTCCCTTCCCCATGCCGGAGCCCAGGAGCCCCTGCAGGATCGGGATCTCCGTCAGCGTGGCGAAATACATCAGCGCGCCCGCGACCGAGGCAAAGAGGTTGGCCCACAGCGAGTTTCCCCCCAGAAGCGACTGGACATAGTGCTCGGGGATCAGGGCCGGATGCCCCGGCCTCCCCAGCAGGAACCCGGCGACCAGAACGCCGCCGATCAGGAGGGGGAATATCTGTTTCATGAACCCCCAGGTCGAATCCACCCAGGCGACGCGTTCATCCCTTGTAAACCAGGCCTTGACCATGAAGGCCAGGACAAGCAGAAAGGCGGCGGTGATGTACCACTTCCAGGCAAAGACCATCGGCCAGAAACCGGTCGCGCCGGCGCTTGGCCGTGCAAAGGAGGCGAACACCAGGATCAAGACCATGACCAGGAGGTACAGGCCGTCCTGCAGCAGGGTGCGCTTTCCGTCATCGGCATCCGGCACATAGATCTGCCCGGCGGTCCGGGCCGCGTCGTCTTTTCTGAATATCAGCGCCATCAGGAGGCCGGTGACAAGGGCGAAGAGCACCGCGCCGATCGCGCGTGCCAGCCCCATCTGCCACCCCAGGACCTTTGCCGTGAGGGTAATGGCCAGGATGTTGATCGCGGGCCCCGAATAGAGAAAGGCCGTCGCCGGACCGATACCCGCCCCCCGCGTGTAGATCCCGGCAAAAAGCGGCAGGACCGTGCACGAGCAGACCGCCAGGATCGAGCCGGAGACCGAGGCCACCGAATAGGACAGTATCTTGCTGGCCTGGGCGCCGAAATATTTCAGGATCGCCCCCTGCGACACAAAGACCGCGATAGCCCCCGCGATGAAAAAGGCGGGGATCAGGCAGGTCAGGACGTGCTGCCGGGCATACTCCTGGAGCATCATGAATGCCTCGAGCCCGGACTGGCGTACCAGCGCGTGGTCCCACGGGATGTAATAGGCCGCCAGAAAGACACCGGCGATTATGAGCAGCTTGGTTCGTTCTTTCATCAAAATAATTTCCTCTCTATCTCCTTCGATGTACCGGAAACCATCAGTCTCGTATTCCCCGTCCATCGATTTCGTGTTTCGCGATATGGCGATTCAGTGGGGACAAACAAAGACCCTACCTTCCGCAGATGTCCTCCCGGTGGATATGCGGCAGCTGCAGTGCCAGACCGGCAACCGCAGGATCATCCTCCAGCCAGTGTTTCAGGTTTCCGATCAGGGACGCCGCGTAGGGGCTTGTGCCGCCATCCGCCAGCGCGTAATTGACCCAGAGCCCCTCCTTACGAAAGGTAATCAGGCCGGCATCTTCCAGGATCTTCAGGTGCTTGCTGGCAGTGGACTGGGCCACGCCGAGGGCCTCCGTGATTTCACAGACGCACATGACCCGTTTCTGCAGCATCTTCATGATCTTGACACGGCTCGGATCCGACAGGGCCTTCATCACCTTCAGGAATGTCTTCATACCTGCGACCTCCTTCATATCGTCTTTTGGGAATATAGTGCCTCAGGATAACATTGTCAACAAAAAAGTAAAGCTTCAAGGAATGCGCTGAGAGAGGCAATTGGGGTCAAACCGTTATTCTGAAATGTCATCATGTCCCGAGACAAGCGCGCGCAGGACGTTGGAGACAACATCCTTATGCTCAGCCATAATGATCTTTATTACTGATCCTTTACCCGTAAACAGCTCACCCAGAGCGGCGCCGTCAATATCCAGAAGGCAGCCGAGCAGTCTGGGTGCATGCGCCTCCAGGACCGGTTCGATATGGCGATAAAAACGCTCCGCGCCATCATTGGAAAACAAAAGCAGTCGCGAAATCCGGTCTCCATATGGGGCATCTGTTTGCTCCCTGACAGCAGTAATCCCCTTTTTTTCACCGGCGAGTTGCTGAAGGATCAGTTCGAATCCAAAGCGAATCCGGCCCTGAAGCCTCGCCTGCTTCAGCGCTGTCTTCATCGGTTCACTCAGAGTAATCACCGGCACATCAATTTCACTCCCAGCCCAGAGCTTTGAGGTGCGCGCCATCAGCTCTCCGCGAATACTTTCGGCAGAGCCGTCCGCCTCCAACTGACGGGGAAAGCGCATGTCGGATATGTTCATCTTCTTCTCCTCATGATCCGATTACCAAAGCTTGTCGAATGCTCAATAGCACGTTCCCGCGCCTGATGCATTATTCATCATTACAGCAGGGAAGCGGTGGGGCCTATAATCGGAAGTTGGAACACGCCGTACTTAATGCGGAAATTCCTTGATATTTTCGTCTCAGGGTGTATTATCGCAATCAGTTCAACAAGGTATCGAAACTCTTTTAAAAACTTATGACGTTTCATCCACAGCCGACAAAAGGAGGGAGCCGGGGAGATGGCAAAAAGCAAGACCTGACCCCGAATCTCCAGAATCTCCGCAAGACCTGACCCCGAATTTGCGAATCTCGCGTTCCATAGCCGGGAAAACCTTGATGGACTTTCCGTCTTTAGACGCATAGACGACTTTTCCCTCCCGATCCAGTACTGCATCCGTTCCTGGGAGAACGACGCCCGGATGATATAGCGCGCCAGATTTATTTGGTTTTTGCATTGCTTTTGCGCCAGGGATTTGGTGGTATTATGGTCATTATTTCATTGACTCACAAGGCCGCCCATCGTATGCTTCCAGCTCACAGAAGCGAGCTCTTATCAAATCAAATGAAAAAATTTACTATTTTTAAAAGGCTTGGCTTGGGTTACCTTGTAATCCTGCTGGTTGTTATCGCACTGGGGGTGTATTCCACCTTAAAGCTCGGTCAGTTGAACCAGATCACCCGCTCCATCAGTTCTATTGACAATGAAACTATAAGGATAGCCGCCAGGTTAAGGGATGCCGCCCTCT
>JAUSOK010000012.1 GCA_030656035.1 Syntrophales bacterium | reverse complement strand
CAGGCAGGCCGTCCGCGGGCCGGTCTCCTGATCCATTTGCAGCCCCGCGTTCACCATGGCCTCCTTCACGATGGCCATGGTGAGAATCACGAAAGAGGCGTTCCAGTTGTAAACCTCCTGTTCGTCGGAAAAATCGAAGGCACGGGGATTCCAGTCGGGGATCTCGCCGACGATGTTGCAGAGGGATGCCACCTGGCAGCGGGTCACCTTGCGAAATCCGGCCTCGCCGCGGACGGCCCGCTCCCAGGTTTGGGGAAAGGTTTTCCCCAGCGGCGTCGCCGCGCCGTAACCAATGACGAAAACCCTTCTATTCTTTGGAGCCTTCATTTTATCGTCCGTTTCACCATTTTAAGTCATTCGATCCGGCGCAGAACGATACAGGCATTGCACCCGCCGAATCCAAAAGCATTTTTCAAAACAAACTCCTGGGCCTGTGGTCTGGCCCCTTCGGCCACGCAATCCAGAACGATATCCGGGTCGGGCGTATAATTGATGGTCGGCAGAAGCGTCTCTTGCATCATGCCCTCCATGGCGAGGATGATCTCGATGGCGCTTGCCGCCCCCATGGCATGTCCCAGTTGCGATTTGTTGGCCGACACGGGGGGGATGGAACGCCCGAAAACAGCATCCAGGGCTTCTGCCTCGATTTTGTCTCCGATCCTGGTCGATGTCCCGTGGGCATTGACGGCGTCCATCTCTTGCGGCGCCAGGCCGGCATGAGCGATGCTTTGGGCAATGCACCGCGTGACGGTTTCCAGGTTCGGCGCAACAAAGTGATGGGCGTCGGACGTCATGGCCCATCCGGCCATTTCAAGCCTGGGCGTCAGGCCGTGGGCCTTGGCAAAGGCCTTGCTCGCGATTACGACGGCACCTGCCCCTTCCGATACGACAAATCCCCGTCGGTTTACCGAGAAGGGGCGGCTTGCCGTCTGCGGCGGTTCCTCCGCCTGCCCGTCCATCGGGCGGTAGGCGCCGTTCATGGTGGCAAAACCTCCGAGTATGGGTTCCACCAGGGGAAAATCCACTGCCCCGCAAATCACGACATCGGCCATGCCCAGTTCGATGAACATGGCGCCGACGATCATGGACGTGGCCCCGGTGGCGCAAGCCGTGATGGTGGAGGTGATGGGGCCGGTCGCCCCGGTCATAATGGAGACCTTGCCCCCGACCATGTTGATGCATGAATTCGGATTGGTGAACGGATGGGGGAGTTTCCCCTCCGCCACCCAAAGCCGGTCCGCCCGGATGACGGCGTCCTGGCCGCCGACGGCGGAACTGAAGGTAATAGCCGTTCTCGGCGCGAGGTCCGGGGTTATGTCGATCCCGCTTTTGTCCAGCGCCCGGTGGACCACCAGCAGGGCATGTTTGAAAATCGGCGACGTCCACAGGGCCATATCCCGGGCGGCGAGAAAGGGATAGAGCTTGACGTCGATCGGGGGCGCCTCCCCGGCAATCCGTACGGGAAAATGGTCCCGCAGGGGAAAACGGGTCAGGGGGCCGATGCCGCTGTCGCCCCTGACTGCCCGCTTCCACTGCGTCTCCATATCCACACCCAGAGGCGAGATGGCGTCATAGCCCAATATGACCGGTCGTTGTCTATCCATGATGGCTACCAGGGGATGAACCGGTAGAGCTTGGCGAACATCTCATAGACCTCAATCCAGTTCTGAAGATCTTTGGCCGATGCCAGGTGGTCCCTTTTGTTGACCATGACCCAGCTCATGTGGGCCGCGCCGTCCTTGCAGGTGGAACAATCCCGCGTGGCGGAGGTGCAGCACCGGTGCCGGGTTTGCAGGTCCGAGGCCCACCGGATAAAGCGGATGAGCCTTTTGGGTTGCGGGTTCCGGTCATCCAACTGCTCTGTTACGGACGGGCACTCACTCCATCCAAAGGTACGCCCCAGCATCTTCCCCGTGGTGATGACCTCATGATAGTACTTGCAGGAAATGACCGTCCGGGGGTAACTGTCCAGCAGATCATCCATTTCTGCGCGCACGTCCTTGAGCTTGTCCTTTGTCCAGAAAAATCCATCTACCTGTTCATCATTCGTCAGGAGCTGGAGATGGACCTTGAGGCCCACATCTTCAATCTTCCTGATGATGCGTTCCGTCCTTCCCACCTGTTTTGGTGTAATGGTGTAGAGGTAATAGGCGTTGGGGTCTCCTGCATAGTTCCGGCTGGAGACGGCGAAGGTGTCTTTCCCCCGGAGCGCCTCTTCGTCTTCTTCGTCGCCCCACAGGGAAATGCCCACCATCATGTCGGGAAAGCGGTCCCGGGGGACCCGGATCTGCCCATTGGTTGCACAATACGTCGGCATGGTGCGAAAAAACGCTTCGACCCGGTCCAGATAAAGCGTCGGTTCTCCACCGATAAGAATGGCCAGGTTCACTCCCCGGTCCTTTTCCTTTTGCACGAAGGTCCGCCATTTCTCCAGATCCATTTCCTCGGCGGCGGCCTCATGTTCGCCGGAGGAAAAGAAAAAGCAGCCCTTGCAACGTAAATTGCAGCGGTTGGTCACATCATAGATGGAACTGCGGATATTGAGGGCCGCGATTTTTCGGTAACGCTCATGCCACGCCGTATCCAGCAAGGAACTGACTGTTTTCATCACCCTTCTCTTTTTAAAAAAACATATTCATTGCCGCAAAGACAACGAAAATAGGCCTTCCCGTCCTTTTTCAGGAGGACAGCCGGGGAGGGTTCACCAAGTTGCGGCAGAGATTGTCGCTTTTGTCGTACCCTTTTACCCAGACAGTCAGATACGTATCAACATAGTCGAGCCATGAGCGGAACGTGTCGGGATCCGTCGCATGGCGATGGAGGCGGGCCGTCACGACGGCGCTTCCCGAGGCGTAATGGCGGCAATCGTCGCAATCCGTATCGGGGACGCAGCAGGCCGCTTCCCGGTCCCAGGTGAGATCAGCCCGGTATTGCCGGAAAGACCGTCCGAGGCCGATCTCCTCGGAGCGGTTCATGCGGGGGTAGGTGCAGCCATAGAGGGCATGGAGCCCCTGCCGATGGGTGTGGGCCACGGCGTTGTATGGAGAAAAAATCACGTTCCCGGGATAAAGCGCCATCAGGTCTATCATGACCTGGCGGGTCCGGTTCAGGGATGCCCCGTCATGCCGGAGGGGGCCAGCATAACCTATGGGCGCGGAAAACACGTTGAAGGTGATCCTCCCGCCGTCGCGGGCGATGGTTTCCACAACCCCATAAGCCTCATCGATATTGTCCCGGGTGAACGTATAAACAAAGATAGCCCGGGAATCGTTGCGGTAATTGTCGATCTGTTTGAGAAGCAGATATTTTGCCTTTCTTATCCGCAGACTGGTTTCATCGTTTCCCCAGACGGAGATATGAATCTGATAGCCGACAGACTCGGGAATGCGCTTCAAACCATTCGTAGCGATACACCCCAGGGGAATTTCGCCATAGCAGACTTCCAGAATCTCCGGAACCAGTGCCGGTTCGGCGCCGGCCAGCACCGCATAGGTGATGCCCCGTTTTCTCTCCGCATGCAGGAGTCTTTGCCACGCCTCGGGGTCATCGTTTTCCGTGGCAAACTGCTTTTGTCCTTCATAATAATAACAGCCGTCGCAGCGGATGTTGCAGCGTGTCGTCATATCGTACGTCGATTCCCGAAGAAAGAAAAACTTCCGCACCTTCTCCCAGCGCCCGCGCACCGCAGTGTCGGCCAATAGTTCGGAGAATTTCCATTTTTTCGTCATGTTGTTTTCCTGGGATAGCGTTAAGGCGTTGGTATGATCCATGGGGCGCTCAATAATACGGTCATTTCAGGCCGGGGTCAGTTTTTTCTGGATATAGTCGGCAATTTTGCGAATGCTGCCAAGCTTTGGATAATCGTCTTCATCGATGGCGATGCCATATTCATCCTGCAGAACGAGAACCACAGTCGCCAGATCCATGCTGTCAACGCCTAACTCATCTACCAGATCAAGATCGGGATTGAACGTCTCCTTCGTGATATCTTCGAGCTTCAGCTCGAAGATGATGATTTCGGCAATGCGATGGATCAGGGCTTTTTGATCAATTTTTTCCATACGTTTATCATTCTCCTTGCCTGTGAAATTAATCTTCAGTTCCATCACGCCGGTGCATACCGGATGTCCTTTTACGGCAACCTTGAACGGATAGGCATGGCCATTATCAGCGGTGGCGGAAGACACGGATATGCTCAACGTCTCGTCCGGCCTGACGGGTCTTCTGAAACGGACCTTCCGGATCCCTTTTATTGTAATCCGCCCGCCTTTTTCGGAGCCCTGACGCCGGAAGGCTTCGGCCACCATTGACAATATGGCAATGCCCGGAAGGATCGGCTCCCCTGGAAAGTGGCCGGAGAACCACAGCGAGGCGACATCCATGTACACCTCCGCCTCCAGAACTTTTCCCGAAGACGCTCCCGGAAATGATAGGCTGTGCCATGGTTCCTGCATTGTCAGTTTCTGTACTTCTTACGAGTTCGTCACATTCGACCCATGATGTAAACCTGCTTTACTATCATTGATCAAACGGCAGATCAATATTTTTTATGTGCAGGCAAGTATAAATTATCCTTAACAATTATGGTAACCTCGGGTCATAATGTGTTTCCCGATGAGTTCGGCCAGGGGTCTGACCTGCAATCCTTTGTGTTTCAGACCGGACAGGATGTCGTCAACTTCGTGCAGCCAGAGGTCGGCATCCCTGTCCGACCGCGGCTGGACATCATGAAGAAGAATGATATCATTGGGTTTCACCTTCCTCAGAATCTTTCCGGCCAACCCATGTATACGTCTATTGCCGAAATCGTTGGCCCGGCATGAAAATGTCAGGCAGTAAAGCCCTTTATCTTTCAACACATCGGCCAGTTTCGGGCTGGTAATCCCCACGGGAGGCCGGAAAGCTACGGGCGATATGCCAAAGCGATGCAATACGGTTTGTGCGGCGTCGATCTCCCTGGCCAACGTTCCGTAGGAGCGAAGCATCAGAAAGGGATCATGTCGGTAGGAATGATTTCCGATGTCATGGCCCTGTGCGAGAATCTCCTCAATGAGGTCTCCATTTTTTTCGGCGTTGACGCCGGTGACAAAAAAAGCCGCCTTTACGGCATGCCGCTTCAACAAATTGAGAAGCGGGCCGGTTGTAATCGGGTCCGGGCCGTCGTCGAATGTGACGGCAACCGCCGGCGCGTCCACATTTCCCCGGCTGACGATGGGTAGATAGAAACCCAAGCAGGGATAGAACGGCGCCGCCAGGCAAAAAAGCAGAAAAACGGACAACGGCGCCGCAGCCCATTCGATCTTGACGAAAGCCATGATCAGAGCGAGCACAAAGGCGGCCAGGCCCGTGATCATGGCCAAGGAGGTACGCCCTCGCCCTGTTCCTGCGCCATGACGTTTCATCGGACCAGATGCTCCCACAGGGGCCCGGTATGTCCCCGGGCATAGAGCCTGGACATCATCCGGAACATCCGGGGCGGACCGGAACCGACCACCCAGTTTTCGCGGTCTGCGGCATGGTCTTTCATGCGATTCAGAACGGTCTCGCGATGGAGGGCCGGAGACCAGTAAAATTTCGGGTCCATAAGATCGTCCCCGTCTTTGAGCTGCCCTGTCTGCAAGGCCAGGGTATGGAGAACCGTGTGGGGATAAATTCTTGCCCCGGCAAAAACGAAGAAAACCGTTTTCTCCAACCTCTCGGCCCGGGACAGGGTCTCCTCCAGGGTGTCCTGGTTTTCACCCGGACCGCCGACCATGAGATAATGGGCGACATGAAGCCCGGCGGCGCCGGCCAGCCGGTGGGATGCAAAGACATCTTCCGTACAAAACGGTTTGCCATAAGCTCTGAGCGTGGGGTCTGCAAGGGATTCCGTACCGAATTCCACATGCGTCAACCCGGCGTCGGCGAGGATGCGATAGTAGTCCGGCGGTGGGGCCGTGGGCGTAAAAAAGCCGCCCCAGGGGATGGAAAGCCCCGCTTTTTTAAAGGCCAGAGCAACGTCCCGGCTATGTTCATAATGGCCGTTGAATGTCGAGTCGGTGATGTACAGATACTTTGCGCCGGCTTCCTGAAGCATTCTGGCCGTTTGCCCCACATCCGCCGGTTCGGCAAAACGGAGGCGCCTCCCCTCGATATGGGGGTATGTGCAGTAAATACAACTGAAGGGGCAGCCCCTTTTCGTTTGAAGATTGAGCATGCCGCCCCTCTTTAGATAATAGGACCGATAGGCATGATCGGGAATGACACCGCGCCGGAAGGATGCAGACAGAGGCTCCGGGAAGACGGCCGGACCTTTCCCGGTCACAACGCCGGGGATTCCCGAAACGGATTCCTGCCGTTCCAGGGCCTGAAGAAGCAGGGGGAACCTTTCCCCCTCGCCGATAATGCCGAAATCGGCATCCAGTCTGTCCATGAATTCTCCTGGCAGGATCGTGAAGCCGCTTCCTCCCAGCACGATCACGCCCTGTGCGTGCCGGCGGATGGTGTCGATCAGGGCGCTGATTTTACCGATAAAGGCTTCCGTGCGGGTATCGTCGGTATTGTCGATGTTCCGGATGGAGATGCCGATCACGTCGGGGCGGTAATCGGCAAGAACGGCGGCGATGGCCTCGGTTTCTTTCACCTCGTTCATATCGATGCAGCTCACCTGATGGGGTGGTGATATGGCGTTCATGACATAGTCCAGGCCGAGAGGGTAGGTCGGGTAGGGCTGCTGCACGGTGTTGGTGGATACGAGGAGTATCTTCATAGAAATTCCCCGGCAACGCCACGGGCAAATTGTTCGTGGCCGATGATCTGCATGACCGCCTGGAACGATCCCAGGATCGTCCCCATGATGCCGGGGCACAGCCTGTTCTGGCCCGCCAGGTACAGACCCCTGATGGATGTCCGGTTCAAAGACGCCGCCTGCATCAGTTGTCCTGCAGAACGAAGAATGCCGTAAGGAGACCCGTCGGGGCTCGCCACCCAATCCCGGATCGTCAGGGGCGTATAGCTGTCCAGTATCTTTCCGTCCGTAAGCGGACCGAATATCCTGGATGCCTCAGAGATGACATGACGGGCCTTCTTCTCCTTTGCCGCCCCATAGTCGCTGCCGCGCCGACCGGAGCGCGTACCGGCCCATGGCCGCCACTCTTCAACGCCGCTCGTGGTGATGAGGGACAAGAGGTTGACCCCCGTCTGCCCGCTGGGTCGCAATTGATGAAAAACCCCCCGGGGCAGGGAGCCATCTGCCTCCGGGTAGAGACGATAGATATTATAGGGCAAGGCGGGGTGCGTATCGGCGTTGACGGCCACATGGACGCCGAAAAGCCCCTTGGTATTGACTATTTGTGCAACCCGCTGCGCGTAGGATGGACGAATCGCTCCGGCCGGTAACATGGCAGCCGCCATCTTGGGATGGATGGCCGCAATAAGGGTCGACGCCTCAAGGATGCGGCCGGATTTCAACACAACGCCCTGCACCTGTCCGGATTCCACCCGGATACTCTCCACGCCGTCTCCCGTGATGACGTCGCCGTCCAGGGATTTGAAGCGCGACAAAAAGGCCTCCGCCATCCGGGCGCTGCTGCCGGCCAATCGCCAGGATGACATCAGGTAAGAGGCCAGGGTCATGTAATAATAAAAGGCGGGGCATTCCTGGAGGGGCACCCCGATCAAGGTGGCCGGGACGGCCAGGACAGTGCAGAGTTTTTGGGAACAACCGATCCGCAGGAGGCGTTGCCCCATGGACTCGAAGTTTACATAAGACAGGGCCGTCGTCGTCGGGGACAAGACCATGTCCAGGGAGGACAGGGTTCGGGCTATGTCCCGGAGATCGGCCATGATGCTTTTGATCTGGACTTGTTCTTCAGGAAAGGATCGACGGAGGCTTGCCTCAAAGGCATCCATGCCGGACGGAAGATCGAAGACAAAATCGTCGAACACATAACGATCGATAATGCCTTCCATTCCCATGCGCTCAAGGGGGATCAGCGGGGTGACGCCAAGGTAATCCCATAAACGGCGCAGGGGTTGCCCCTCATCGAGGGCCCCCATGTAATGGACGCCCGTGGGACATTCGATGCCGGACCGCTCATAGCCGCGCATCAACCCTCCGGGCAGGGGGTTTTTTTCCACCACCGTGACCCGGCAATGAAGTTTTGACAGAATAATACCGGCGGCGAGACCTCCGATGCCGGAACCGATGATCAGGACACGTCCGGGGGCGAGGGGTTGTTTCGTCATGGTTTGGGGGTGTCAATCATCGCTCAGGCGGCTCTGTTCGTCAACTTGTGTCCATAGACATACGCCGCCAGGGCGCAGACGGAGGCAAAGACCTTGACGCCCAGTTCCTTGCTGTCAATCTCGACGCCGTAATCCTTTTCGAGCATCATGACCAACTCCAGGACATCAATAGAATCCAGCCCCAGATCGCCTCCGATGAGCTGTGCTTCGGCATCGATATCATCAGGCGCCACGTCAATGAGGTTTAAGGTTTCGATAATTTTCTCTTTCAGTTCAAGTATGAGTGAATCCATGCCCGTCCTTTTACCCTTGTGATTTTTTATGTATATGGTAATAATTGAAAGAAAGTCAACATCAATGATCTCCTTCGCTTGCTCGATATAAGGCCGCCAAAAGCCGTGCTGCCATGAGAAAGAATCATCATATATCTTCATGTCAGGGATTTGGAAGTTTTCAGACGTTGAAACGGCGTGCTTATCGTTACTGCACATCCCATGCGGGAATATGCATCCGTGAACAACCTGTCAGGAGAGTAATTTTCTGAGGAAAATTTGTATGGCGTATCTCGCCAAGATCCCCAGGTAGTGGGGTGCGCGCGCAAGCCAGGCGCCGACAATGAAGACCACATAGGAGAGAGCGTAGGTCGTCGGGCAGCCGATGACGGCGATCATCGGTTCCCGGAACCAGACTGCCAGAACGCTCAAAGCGGCCACTGCCGGCCAGCCGATAACATAACTCAACCCCATCAATATCAATCCGGCGATCAACCGCGTCGTCAGAGGCTCTTTGAATTCACTAAGATCCGTCGGATTCTCAAGTAACTCAATGATATATTTGCTTCCGGCAAGGTACTTGGCAATTTTTCTTCGAATCATAAAACCTTATCCTTTGAAACAAGCCGGCTATTTCGAATCCGGACGCCTTTCACCGGCACGAGCGATGACATACGCGAGAGAACCTGGTATCGCCGGGCAAATGAATTCCAAGGAAGAAGTCGATGGGTTAAATACACGAGGCCTCCCCTTTCTGCAACGGCTTTTCTGCAACCAATGATGGAAAGGTACGTCGTTCGATCTTGCTTTTTTCCATGCCGGCTATTTTCCTATCGATAATTACATGCATTCAATTTCCAGCCAGTTCTTGACAGGGCACAATGCTCATATTATAGAAGGACGGAAAAGAAAAAGGCGCTTGATCGAGGATGCCGTGAAGAAAGAGATGAATGGCTGGGATTTTTTTGATCGCATCTACTGCATCTCCTTGGAAGAACGTGAAGACCGGCGACAGGCGGCTGCGACCTCGTTCTCCAAAATGGGACTGACCGGAAAAGTTGAATTCGTCATTGTCAAACGTCATCCCTCCAATATCGAACAAGGGATGTATGAATCTCACATGACCTGCCTGCGTAAAGGCTTGGCTGCCGGCGCAGAAAGGATCGTCGTTTTCGAAGACGACTAATCCGTTCATACAAAAAGTCGGCTACCAGAGCCTTGCGCATGCGTATGCCTTAAACAGACATTACGCTGAAACCATAGCTTATAAACCTTGGCAGGGGATTGTCATCGACACCCTGTTTCGGCCCCTGACTGATCACCTCTATGCCGTTTATCCCATGTTTGCGTTTCAAAAAGATTTTGCCTCGGACAATGACAACAAATACCAAGGCCTTGAGCGTTTCAGGCGATTGTGCGGCGGACTTGAGCGAATTCAAAAGGCAAACGAATTCTACCAGCGCCATAAATTGGGTGTGATCGCCGCCCACATCATGATTCTTTTATCTATTCTGATCGCTCTACTCTCTCAATGAGCCTGCCGTAGTGATTGAATCAACGGGAGAGGGCTCTTCTCAGTATTCACCCGGCCGGACATAGTGAGTGCAAAAGTAAGTTGAATCGAACCATTTCATCGTGTAGAGTAATAAAAGGCCGGGGGGGATGGCGGTTCGCTTCAGGAAATCTTCAGAGAATGGAAACGTGATTTTATGTCGGGAGAAAAGATGATGCGTCGTGCTTTGGAAGGAATCAGGGTACTTGATTTGAGCCATGTGCTGGCGGCCCCCACGGCCACCATGTTCCTGGCGGATTTGGGGGCCGAGGTCATCCATGTGGAACATCCGCGGGGAGACGATGCGAGAGAATACGGGCCGTTTGTCGGTCCGCCCGACAAGAACCGCAGCGGCTATTTCATCAGCCTCAACCGCAATAAAAAAAGTATGGTGCTGGATTTAAAAAAGGCAAAGGGGAAGGAAATTCTGCGGGCGCTGATTGCCGTATCGGATATCCTGGTGGAAAACTTCAGACCTGCTGCAATGAGCAGGCTGGGTTTCGGCTGGGAAGAGCTTCAGAAAATCAATCCCCGGATCATTTATGCCACCATCAGCGGTTTTGGCCACGATGCGCTCCCGGGATATGCGTCCCGGCCCTTTTACGACATGGCGTCCCAGGCCTACAGCGGGCTGATGAGCATCACCGGACCGGAAGGCGGTCCCCCTTGCCGGGTCGGGTCTTCCATCGGGGATATCATTGCCGGTCATCACGCGGTGATCGGCATCCTTGCCGCCCTGATGCACCGCCGGAAAACGGGCAGGGGGCAGCATTACGACGGCTCCATGATCGACAGTCTGTTTGCCATTCTGGAAAACGCTGTCGTCCGGTACACCATCAGCGGCGAAATTCCGGCGCCGCTGGGATGCCGGCATCCGACCATTACGCCTTTCCAGGATTTCAAGACAAAAGATGCGGCGATCATTGTGGCGATTGGAAACGATGCGCTCTGGATAAAATTCTGCGATGTGATCGGCCGGGAAGATCTGGCTCGGGATATTCGGTTTAAAACCAATCCTCTCAGAACGGAGAATATCGGGGCGCTCAGCCCAATCCTTAGCGAGATCTTTTCGGAGAAAACGACCGGGGAGTGGTTTGACGTTTTTGAGCGCGCGGATCTGCCCTATTCGCCCATCAACAGCATCAAGGATATCTGCGATGATCCCCACATCCGGCACCGGAA
>JAUSOK010000009.1 GCA_030656035.1 Syntrophales bacterium | reverse complement strand
AAAGACGCAGGACATTGCTTGTCGGCGGGCCAAACATACAAAAGACGCCTGTGTTTGTCAAGGGCTTCCCGGCGCTTGCGCAGCCTGTCGCCGCAGGCGTGAGCCTGCGACTATCATCATGACGCCCCGTCCTGTTTGATCCGCGGGGGCTGCATGGCCCTGAAGATGCCCGCCAGGCCGATGATCAGAAAGATCCCTCCCGTGATCAGGCCCGGAATTTCCGCCTCGATATTCTGGGACGCTATATAATTCAAGGCAGCCTGTCCGAGGCGTACAAGACCAAAAATGATAAAAAAAGCGGGAACCACAAACCCGAACATGCGTTTGGCGTCGATGTTGATCTGGGGCATGTTCCGCAGATCCGGCGCCTTTCCGGGCGCGGGTTTTTCCGGCTCCGGCCGGCGCGGCGCGGACCTGGGCGGCAGCGCGGACCTGGGCGGCGGCACGGGCGCAGGAACGCTGTGAAAAACAGCTCCGTCCTGGCCGGCGAGAGCCCAGATTATTCTGTCCCGCTCCCGGGGATCTCTGACCTTCTTGAGCTTATTAATTAGCTCCTGGCGATCCTTTTCCGTAAACCGCATGGATGCACCTCCTGACAATGGCGCTCAGTATAAAGAAACGGAGAATATTTGTCAAACAATCTGCGGGCAACACAAACCCGGCGGCGCGAAGGCCGATCACTCCGGAACATCCTGAAACGCCTCATGAACACCCCAGTTTCCCCGCAACGTCTTTTTCTGCAGGGCACGCTTCAGCAGGCCCATAAATTCGCTGCGCGGGACGTGGCGTCCCCCGAGGCTCCCCAGATGGGCCGTATAGACCTGGCAGTCGATCAGCGAAAAATCAAGGGCCCGCAACCGGCGAACCAGATCGATCAGGGCCGCCTTGGAGGCGTTGCTGACGGCGGAAAACATGGATTCGCCAAAAAAGCAGCGCCCCAGGGAAACGCCGTAGAGCCCGCCCACAAGGACATCTTCCTGCCACGCTTCTACCGAATGGGCGAAACCCAGCCCGTGGAGCCGGACATAGGCCGCCTGCATATCCGGCGTGATCCAGGTGGCTTCCTGCTGCGGCCGGGGCTTCTGACAGGCGGCAATGACGGCGGGGAAGTTCCGGTCATAGGTGATCCGGATCATATCCTTTTTCAGAAACTGATGCATGCTTCGGGTGACCTTCAGTTCTTCCGGAAACAGGACGAATCTCGGATCGGGGGCCCACCAGAGAATCGGCTCCGCCTCCGAATACCAGGGGAAAATACCCTGCCGATAGGCCTCCAGCAACCGCCTTGTCGAGAGATCTCCACCCACGGCCAGCAGGCCTATCTTCGATGCCCAATGGACCGGCGGAAAAACGGAATCAAGAGTCAATTGGAAAACAGGCATGGTCGGATTCTTCCGCGTGCGCCAAGCGCTGAAAAAGGGACGGCAAACGTCCATGAATCTTCATGGCCGCTGTGATATATGCACCAATAATTATTGTCTCATACCACAGGATCGCCAAATTATCACCCTGCAACGATGAGGCGCCTGCGGAACGGAGAGAAGGTGTCTGATTTTACATCGCGTTAAAAGCGCGGCGGAAAACATTTGATTCGCCGCTTGCGAACCATTTCTCAGCGGTTATGCAAAGTTTTCAATAATTGAATCTTGACAATTTTTTCGCGTTGTGATTATCGACAGCACCGGAAAAGTGGATTGAACAGTCAGGTGCCCCCTGCCGGGGGATGAAGAGGGAAGGTGGTGAAAATCCACCGCATTGAGGCCGATGCTGTAATCCCTGAGCCTGTTTTGCAAAGAACGGGCGCCATGCAGTCGCCGCAACGTCTCGGATGCGACATGCCTCCGAGTAAAAAGTCACTGGCCCGTTATTCAGGGCCGGGAAGGCGAGCGTCGATCGGGGAAGCCAGAAGACCTGCCTGATTGTATAACAGGAGTGGTAACGCCAAAAGCCGCCTGGAACACATCATTGTGTTTCAAGCGGCTTTTTTTATTGAGGTCATCGGCTATGAAACAAGCCTTGCTCAGACGCACAGGCGATCTGGAGGTCATGGAAACCCCGCCGCCGGAACTTCCCCCGCGGGGCGTCGTCGTTGCCATGCAGGCAGCGGCCATCTGCCGGGCGGACATCAAGATGTTCAGAAAAGGACAGAAGGATCTCGTTCTTCCGCGCATTCCCGGCCATGAGGGCGTCGGCGAGATCGTTCAAAGCGATGATGCGCGTTTTGCGGCGGGGACGCGCGTGGCCCTGTATCCCGGCGTTTTCTGCGGGAAATGCTCCGCCTGCAGGACCGGACAGACCAGCCGCTGCCGGGACCTTCGCATCTGCGGCTTCAATGAGGACGGTTTTTTCCGGACGCTGGTTCCTTTCCCCGAGGACAAACTCCATGCGCTCGTCCCGGTTCCACGGGACATCGACCCGTCGCGCATCGTCATGGCCGAACCGCTTGCCTGCTGCATCAACGCCCTGTCCAAATTCAGGTATTTACAGCGCGGTGCTGCCCTCGTCATCGGCGCCGGCGCCGTGGGCAGTCTCTTTGCGGCATTGTTGAAGTCCCAGGGGTTCTGCAACGTGGTCATCGCCGACAGGGATCCCGGCCGGCTTGCGCAGGAACTGCCGCCCCGGGTCATACCGCTGAATGTTTCCGGCCGCCCGCTGCATGAATGCCTGAAGGACCTGGGCATGGCCGGCCATGTTGATTTCATGGTAGCCGCATGCGCCGGGGGGCTCGCCTGGCCTTTCTGGGAAGCGATGAAACCGGGTGGATGCGTGTCCTTTTTTTCCGGGCATGATCCCGATGACGCCCTCAAGGTCATCGATCTGAACATACTGCATTATCGGGAGCTCACGCTGGCAGGCGCTTACGGCTGCAATCTCCCGGACTTTCAGTCGGCCGTTGAACTGCTGATTGCGGGATCGGTGGACATTTCGTTTCTTGAGCCCCGCCGCCTCCCGCTACGCGAGATCATGGCGGGCATAGAGATGCTGGAGAGACATAAAACAAAGAAGGTAATCATTACTGAATTTCAGGAGGCATAAAATGACAGTAACAGAACAGGAATTGAAATCATTCGGCAGTGTGATCACGCTATTGATGGCGGGCAACCATCTGTCCCAGGAATCAGCGGAAACCATATTCTCCGAGATTCTC
>JAUSOK010000008.1 GCA_030656035.1 Syntrophales bacterium | reverse complement strand
CCTAAATCCGCACAAACCGATTATACATCATTCTATACGAATTCATGGTAGGAGGAAGTACGCATCAACCGGATGAACCCAAAATAAACAGGATAATCATTCGTTGATATGTCTTCATGATCTTATTCTCCTTTCATTAAGATGCATGCGTTATTTATAAGTGGGAAGCGCTTCTATGTCAACGAATTTATATCAATAATGTCTCCCTGTTATTTTCCTTTCATGCTAACGGGAGGGCATGACGGACAGTGCAAATAACAAGAATGAAATTAATCAGTTACGCAATAAGGCGGCCGCCTGTAAAATTTTGTTGACCGATATGCGGATAGCTGCTAAGCGCTGATAGTTTTTGTACATTCCCGAGCCATTTCCGTTGAGGAGCATAAAATGGAGCTGAGGCCGCGATCCGATGAGAAGATACGCCAAATGCTGCAAAAAGGCGTGGATATTCCCAACCCTCTGAGCCTTGATGTCGGCGACGAAGTCAATATCGACCAGATTTCGTCAGCAGGCGTCAGGATCTATCCGGGGTGCAGAATCTATGGCGAGAAAACGGTGATCTCGGCCGGCTGCCGGCTCGGATACGAGGCGCCCGCGACGATTGAAAACTGCCGGATCGGGGCCGGAGTAGAACTCAAAGGCGGCTTCTTCAGTAATTCCGTCTTTCTGGAGAAGGCAAGCATGGGCATGGGGGCGCATGTGCGCGAGGGCTGCATTCTTGAAGAAGAGGCCAGCGGCGCCCATTGTGTCGGATTGAAACAGACCATCCTTTTCCCCTTCGTGACGCTCGGGAGTTTGATCAACTTCTGCGACGGCCTCATGGCCGGGGGCACCAGCCGCCAGAATCACAGCGAAGTCGGAAGCTCATACATTCACTTTAATTTCACGCCCGATGCCGACAAAACGACGCCCTCGCTGATCGGCGATGTGCCGAGAGGCGTTATGCTGAACCAGCCCCCGATCTTTCTGGGCGGCCAAGGCGGCATCGTCGGTCCGGTGCGACTGGGATACGGTAACGTTGTAGCGGCGGGCTCGATTCTGAGAAGGGATTATCCCCAGGACAACCAGTTGATATTCGCGCCGGCGCCGGCCGGAAGCGTGCGTGCGTTTGTGCCGGCGGCATACCCCAACATCCGGCGCGTTTTCGAGAACAACATTCTTTACCTGGCAAACCTCAAAGCCCTCGAAGCCTGGTACAGGCAGGTGAGAAAAGCCTTTTTCGATGCCTCCGAATTCGGCCCGCTGCTGTATGCCGGCGTCATGGACCAGCTCGCGCTGGCCGGGAAGGAACGCCTCAAAAGGCTCGGGGCCATGGCGCAGAAGGCCGCTACGCCGGTCTCAACTGAACGGAAACCGTCGTCGACCAGGACAGCGATTTATGAACATCTGACGTCCATTGAAGGCGTGTTCGGCGGAAACGATCTCAACGATGAAACCAAGCGATCCCGCGACGCGTTCCTCGAAGATTTTCAGAGAGCTGCCGGAAGCGACAGGACCCATTACATCGAGACGATTCGACATCTCCCGCCGGAGATCGCCGCAAAGGGCGTCGCATGGCTCAAAAGCCTGGTGGATGATTGTTGTGAAAGGGTCGCAACTGCCGCGCCGTCCCTGAATTTATTCAAGAAATCAATGTGAATCATAGGATAAAGGAGGAAATGAGTGGGTAAACTATTTGGAACCGACGGGATAAGGGGGGAAGCAAACCGCTATCCCATGAATGCGGAGATCGCCTTCGGCGTCGGGCAGGCCGTGGCGCATGTATTTAAAAAGAACGGCCACCGCGCCCGGGTCATCATCGGAAAGGACACCCGGATTTCCGGATACATGCTGGAAAGCTCTCTCGAAGCGGGGATCACCTCCATGGGGGGACATCCCTACCTGGTCGGCGTGCTGCCTACTCCCGGCATTGCCTTTATCGCCCAGAGCATGCGCGCCGATGCCGGCATCGTGATCTCGGCCTCCCACAATCCCTATCAGGACAACGGGCTCAAAATCTTCAGCGGCAACGGCTTCAAACTGACCGATGAAGAGGAAGCAGCCATCGAAGACCTGATCCTCAACAAAAAGCTCAGGGAGATCCTGCCTACGGCAAAGGGGATGGGAAAGGCTTTCCGCATGGAAGACGTACAGGGGCGATATATCGTCTTTCTGAAAAACACGTTCCCCCGCAATCTCTCCATGGAAGGGATGAAAATCGTGCTGGACACCGCCAACGGCGCCGCCTACAGGGTCGCGCCTGCCGCCTTCACGGAGCTTGGCGCCGAGGTGGAGGTCCTCCACAATAACCCGAACGGCCTCAACATCAACGACAAATGCGGCTCACAGCACACGGAAGATCTGAAAAAAAGGGTTGTGGCCAGCGGGGCGGCCATCGGGCTGGCCTTTGACGGGGACGCCGATCGTCTCATCGCCGTGGATGAAAAGGGCAATGAGATCACGGGCGATCAGGTGCTCATCATTTGTGCGAACATGATGAAAAAAGACGGCAAATTGCAGAACGACCTGCTCGTCACCACGGTGATGAGCAACCTGGGCTTGCGGATGGCCTGCAGGAAATACGGGTTCAAGCACCACGCCGCCAAGGTGGGCGATCGCTATGTCCTCGAGGACATGCTGAGTATGGGGGCCGTCATCGGCGGCGAGGACGCGGGCCACATGATCTTCCTCGACCATCACACCACAGGCGACGGCATCATCGCCGCCATGCAACTTATCGCCGCGATGGCGCGGGAAGGCAAGCCCCTCTCTGAAATGGCCGCCATGATGGACATCTTTCCGCAGAAACTGATCAATGTGGATGTCCAGCGCAAGCCGGACATCACCACCGTCCCGCGGCTTATGGAGGCGATCCGGCAGGCGGAGAGAGAACTTGGCGAAGAGGGACGCGTTCTGGTCCGCTATTCAGGCACCCAGAACATGTGCCGCGTGATGGTGGAGGGGCCGACCGCTGCGGCGACGGAAAAGTATTGCAGGCAGATCGCCGATGTCGTGATCAGCGAACTTGCATGAGCGACAGTAAAGGATTTTTGAGACGCGGGGAAGCGATTTTAGAAGGTCTCAACGAAGCAAACCATCTATTCATGTAAAGGGGCAAACCATGGGAATTACGGTTTATGTGACGCGGGATTTTGAGCACATGAGTGAAATCGCCGCGGGCATCGTCATCAAAAAAATCATTGAGACGCACAAAGGGAAGGACGAAGCGGTGCTCGGACTTGCCACGGGGAGCTCGCCCACGGGCGTCTATAAGCACCTTGCACAGGCAGCCAATAACGGGCAGTTTGATTCCGGCCGCATCCGGAGCTTCAACCTCGACGAGTATGTGGGCCTGCCCGGCGACAATGTGCAGCAGCGGGTTATCCATCCGGAAAGTTACGCCTATTTCATGATCCAGGAATTTTTCGGGCTGCTCAAGCACAAGTTCATCGAAACGCGCCTCCCCTACGGCGCATTGATCGACCAGAAAACATTGATCCGTGAACTCAGGGAAAACAGAGAAGACTGGACATTCAAGGGGACGGACGCCGGAAAATCCATTGTCATCAAGGCAAAACCGTTATCGGCCTATCTGGCCTGGATCAGGAAGGATGTTCTGGACGGATATGCGCGCAAGATCAAGGCGGCGGGCGGGATTGATCTTCAAATCATCGGCGTGGGCGGCCGCGGCCATGTGGCCTTCCATGAATCGGGCATTCCTTTCCAGGGCTCTGCCGTCATGCTCGTCAAGCTTGACGACGACACCATTGCCAATGCGGTCAGGGACGGCCATTTCCCCACCACCGGCGATTCCCCGAACTATGCCGTTTCCATGGGGGCCGAGCTCGTGTATCAGGCAAGAACTGTGCTGCTTTTGGCAAACGGCGAGCGAAAGGTCGAGTCTGTCACGCGTTCGCTCCTGGGCGATGTGACCCCGGAAGTCCCCATTTCTTACGGTCAGCGATACGCGGCCAAGGGCGGCAACTTGATCTATGTGCTCGACCGCATCGCGGGAAGGGAACTTATGGCAAACAAAGGGCAGCTCAAGAAAAGAAGCGTAACCCTGAAGGTCATGCCCGATCATTAAAAATGAAAAAGACAAAATTCATTTTCATCACAGGCGGTGTGCTGTCGTCGCTGGGCAAGGGGCTGGCGGCGGCTTCCATTTCCGCCCTGCTGGAATCCCGGGGACTCCGGGTGACCAATCAGAAGCTGGACCCCTATATCAATGTCGATCCCGGCACCATGAGCCCCTTTCAGCACGGCGAGGTTTTCGTGACCGACGACGGGGCGGAGACCGACCTGGATCTGGGCCATTACGAGCGCTTTTGCTCCACCTGCATGGGAAAGAGTAACAACCTGACAACGGGCCAGGTCTATTTCTCCGTCATCTCCAAGGAACGGCGCGGCGACTATCTCGGCAAGACCGTGCAGGTGATTCCGCATATCACAAATGAAATCAAGGACTTCATAAAATCAACGGCCACCGGATTTGATGTGGCCATCGTCGAGATCGGCGGCACCGTAGGCGACATCGAGAGCCTCCCCTTTCTGGAGGCCATCCGGCAATTCCGCAATGAAGTGGGCCGGGAAAACGCGATCTTCATCCACCTGACCTGGGTGCCCTTTATCAAAACCGCCGGCGAAGTGAAGACCAAACCGACGCAGCACAGCGTCAAGGCGCTGCGCGAGATCGGCATTCAGCCGGATATCCTGCTGTGCCGGACGGAGAATTTTCTCTCAGACGACATCAAGAGCAAAATCTCACTGTTCTGCAACGTCGAGGTCGCAGCCGTCTTCACCGCCAAGGACGTGGGATGCATCTATGAAGTCCCGCTCGTTTTCAACCGGGAAGGTCTCGATCAGAAAATCGTGGATCTCCTGAATATCTGGACGGGCCGGCCCCACCTCGAAGCCTGGCAGGATGTGGTGGAAAAAATGACCAGTCCCGTTCATGAAGTATGCATTGCCATTGTGGGCAAGTACGTCAACCTGACGGATTCCTACAAGAGTCTCAATGAGGCGCTCATGCATGGCGGAATTGCTAACAACTGTCGCGTCCATCTGCGTTTTGTCGATTCCGAGCAGATCGAGAAAGAAGGACTCAAGCATCAGCTCGATGACGTGGGCGGGATTCTCGTCCCCGGCGGTTTCGGCGACCGCGGGAGCGAAGGCATGATTGTCGCCATCCGGTATGCCCGGGAAAACGGCATTCCCTACTTCGGGATTTGTCTCGGAATGCAAATGGCCGTGGTGGAGTATGCCCGGAACATCTGCAGGATGGACAAAGCCAACAGCACCGAGTTTGACCCGCACACGCCCTATCCCGTCATCGACCTTTTACCCGAACAGAAGCATCTGACTGAGAAAGGGGCGACGATGCGGCTGGGGGCCTATGCCTGCGTTCTGGACAAAGATTCATGTGCCTATGCGGCCTACGGACATGAAGAGATCAGTGAACGGCACCGGCACCGTTATGAAGTTAATATTGACTTCAAAGATATCCTGATCAAGAACGGATTGCGGATAACAGGCGCCTCGCCGGACGGCCGTCTGGCGGAAATCGTGGAACTCAGGGATCATCCGTGGTTCCTGTGCTGCCAGTTTCATCCCGAATTCAAGTCCCGGCCGACGAAACCCCATCCCCTGTTCATCCGATTCATCGAGGCGTCGCTGAAACGCCCGCCAGAAGCCTGCTGAGGCTAAACAACAACATCTTGTTGCCTCGAATGTTGACGGATTCCCTGCCCTGTCCTGCGACCCCTTGATATAGCGTCAAAAAAATCATTATTTTGTAACCGTCCCCGATAAACAACGCTGAAAACCGGAAAAACCAGCCCGTGCAAAATTAGACGGTTGTATTCTTGCAACGGTGTCACGGCCCATTCCTCCTTTCGGAGCGCCGAGACGGCCTCGCTGAGCGCCCGGGCGCCTGCGATGGTGGCCGTGTAAAGCACGTTGTACAGCAGCGTTCCGCGGCGGATATGATGGTCGTCGCGCGAGGACTGGCGGCCCACCGCCGTGTTGAGGCCTGGCTGATGATGGGGCCGGAGCCGATGATCAGGATTTTCTTAATGTCCGTCCGTTTCGGCATATCCCGATCACTCCCATTCGATCGTGCTGGGGGGCTTGGAGCTGATGTCGTAGACCACGCGGTTGACACCCCGCACCTCGTTGATGATGCGGTTGGCGATACGGCCCAGCAGGTCATGCGGAATCTTTGCCCAGTCCGCCGTCATGGCGTCGTCGCTGGTTACGGCCCGGATGGCCAGGATGTTTTCGTAGGTCCGCTGATCGCCCATGATGCCCACGCTCTTGACCGGCAGCAGGATGGCAAAGGACTGCCAGACTTTGCGATACAGGTTCGCCGCCCGGATTTCCTCCAGCAGGATGACGTCGGCCTTGCGCAGGATGGACAGGCGTTTTTCTGTGACCGCTCCGATGATCCGGACGGCCAGACCCGGTCCGGGGAAAGGCTGACGCCAGATCAGTTCGTCGGGCAGCCCCAGTTCCCTGCCAAGCAGGCGGACCTCGTCCTTGAAGAGATGCCGCAGGGGTTCCACGAGCTTCAACCGCATCTTTTTTGGCAGGCCGCCCACGTTATGGTGGGACTTGATCACGGCGCTGGGGCCGCCGAAGGCCGACCGGGACTCGATGAGATCGGGATAGAGGGTCCCCTGGGCGAGAAAGCCCACGTCCCTGATCCGGCGGGCCTCCTGATCGAAGACCTCGATGAAGGTCCTGCCGATGATTTTGCGTTTCTTTTCGGGATCTTCGACGCCCTTGAGCTTGTCCAGAAAGCGTTTTTTCGCCCGGACGAAGCGCAGATTGATCTTCAGATGCCGGCTGAAGAGTGCCCGCACTTTTTCGGTTTCGCCTTCCCTCAGGACGCCGTTGTCCACAAAGACGCAGGTCAACTGCCGGCCAATGGCTTTCTGGAGCAGAACGGCCGCCACGGAGGAATCCACGCCGCCGCTCAGGCCCAGGATGACCTTGCCGTCGCCGACCCGGGCGCGGATCTCCTCGACGGTATCCCGGGCGAAGGATTTCATCGTCCAGGTCTTCTTGCAGCCGCAGATTTCAAAGAGGAAGTTTCCGAGCATCTTTTTCCCTGCAGGCGTGTGGACAACTTCGGGATGAAACTGCAGACCGTAGAAATGTTTTGCCCGGTTTTCCGCGGCTGCGACGCGCGTGCTGTCCGTGGAGGCCGTGATCCGAAAACCCTCGGGCAGCCTGCCGATGGTGTCCCCGTGGCTCATCCAGCAGGGGGTCTCTTTTTCAATGCTGGCGAAAACCCCCTCGGGACGCCTGATCTTGAGCCCGGCAAAACCGTATTCGCGTTTCTGCGCCCGGATTACCTCGCCGTCCAGCGCGTCGATCATGAACTGCAGGCCGTAGCAGATGCCCAGAATGGGAATGTTCAGATCGAAAATCCCCCTTTCCGCGCGCGGACTGCCCTTTTCGTAGATGCTGGCCGGTCCGCCCGAAAGGATAATGCCTTCCGGTTTCAGAGCCCTGATCCGGTCAAGGTCCAGGTTTGGCGGTTCGATCTGACAGTACACATGATGTTCCCGCACGCGCCGCGCGATCAGCTGGTTGTACTGCGAGCCGAAATCGATGATCAGAATCACGCTTTTTTCTCCTTTGTCGGCACTGGCATGGGCTTGCGCAGGCTCAAGCCCATGGTTACATAAAAAATACGTTTACATAACCGGCAGTTACAGCATCGGCAGGTAACGATCAATTTCATATTGGCTTACATGCGTCCGGAAACGATCCCATTCTAACTTTTTGTTTTCCAGAAACTTCTCGAAAACATGATCGCCCAGCGTCTCGCGCACAAGCTTGCTTTTCTCGACGAGGTTAAGCGCCTGGTTGAGGCTGCCCGGCAGTGAAATGATCCCGGCCTTCTCACGGGCCTTCTCATTCATCTCGTAGATGTCCTCTTCCACGGGCTCCGGCAGGACATAGTTTTTCTCCACCCCTTTCATGCCCGCGGCCAGCATGACGGCAAAGGCCAGGTAGGGATTGCAGGCCGGATCGGGCGAGCGGTATTCGATACGCGTGGCCTTTTCCTTGCCCGGCTTGTACATGGGGACGCGGATCATGGCGGACCGGTTGCGTCGCGCCCACGAGACGTACACGGGCGCTTCGTAGCCCGGAACCAGCCGCTTGTAGGAGTTCACCCACTGGTTGCAGATCGCCGTGATTTCGGGGGCATGGACCATGAGCCCGGCGATATAGCTTTTCGCCATTTTGGACAGGTTGTATTTGTCCTTCGGATCGAAAAAGGCGTTCCTGCCGCCCTTGAACAGGGACTGATGGGTGTGCATACCGCTGCCGTTCTGGCCGAAGATGGGTTTCGGCATGAACGTCGCGTAAACGCCGTTCTGCCGGGCGATCTCCTTGACGGTGGTGCGGTAAGTCATGACCTTGTCGGCCATCTTGAGCCCCTCATCGTAGCGCAGATCGATTTCATGCTGGCTCGGCGCCACTTCATGGTGCGAGTATTCCACACGGATGCCAAGATCCTGCAGCGCGAAAATGGTCTGGCGGCGAAAATCCGTCGCCCGGTCGATCGGAAGACCGTCGAAATAACCGCCCTGATCGAGGATTTCCGTGCCCTTGTCGTTGGCAAAATAGAAAAATTCCAGCTCCGGGCCTGTGTAATAGGTGTATCCCTGATCGGCGATTTTCTTGATGGCCCGTTTGAGGACGTAGCGCGGATCACCCTCGTAGGGGGTGCCGTCCGGATTCTGAATGTCGCAGATCATGCGGGCCACGGGCCGTTCCGAGGGACGCCAGGGAATCAACTGAAAGGTCGTCGGATCGGGCATGGCGATCATATCGCTTTCCTCGATCCGGCAGAATCCCTGGATGGAGGACCCGTCAAAGCCCATGCCTTCTTCAATCCCTTCCTCCAGTTCCGACGCCGTGATGCTGAAAACCTTCTGCATCCCCAGGACATCCGTAAACCAGAACTGGATGAAACTTACATTATGTTCCTTTACCGCTTTGATAACATCCTTCTTTGTCTTGCATTCAAACATGGTAAAACCTCTCTTTCTTCAGTATAATTAAATTATTATACGATTTCAATCCCTTATAACTCTCTAAAATAAAAGGGAAAAGCATCCTTTCTTCAACGTGTCAGCTCTTATCACCTGTTGACTCATATTAAAATGTTGCCCAAGGAGGAGCGATAGGAGGTAACGTTGACTCATAAAGAATGTTACCCAAGTTTGATACGGGAGAAGATAATTTCAAGTTTCTTTTCCATGCTCTTTCTTAACAGGAAAGGGTAGTACTTTTCAAGTTGTTTGAAGAGGGACTGTTTTATGGAATCGGAGATATCAGGTGAAGCCATGATTCTCTGGTAAGGAGTTTTTGGGGAGCCATGGTGTTTGATGGTTTTATATCCGGAGCTTTCTTTGGCGATGAGTTTTACGGAAGGGCGGAAGAATTTGTGAAAGAGTCGCCATTCACAGCGGTAGAGGTTATTGAGGAGGGGGACGATTTGGGGTTGATTTAATCTTTCGTACCCTATTTGTTACACCGCAACTAAATATGGCAAAGCATGACAGACGTTTGCAGGAAATACGGGCATTGCACAGATTTCGTGGTCATGTTTAATTGCCGGTGTAATAATGTCGAAGGCGGCCTCATCGCCCTGATCCCCATCAACCGGATGAACCTGAAAAATTATGCCCGACAGAACAATCTGAAAACGGATCGATAAGAGGCAGTATTTAAAGATTTCCACGACAAGGGGCCATCAGAACACTCGTCTGCGATGGGAATGTCAGAACTCGCGGCTGCGGATGAATTGGACGGCGTTTTTGAAAAGGACCAGCCCCGTGCCCTCTTCCGGAAGTTTTTCCCGCGTCCACCGGGGATGATTCGTGTAATGGAGATAGGCCTCGGGATGGGGCATCAGGCCGAAGATCCGTCCCGTTTCATCGCAGATCCCGGCGATGGCGTCCACGGCGCCGTTTGGGTTGTAAGGGTAATCCATCATCGCCGTCCGGCAAGTCTCATCGCTGTACTGAACGACCACATGCTGATCCCCGTGGAGTCTTTTCAGGGCGGCCCCGTCTTTGGCGATGAACTTGCCTTCACCGTGACGGACCGGCAGATAAAGAGACTTGACGCCTCTGGTGAAAACACACGGAGAGGCGGCATTGGTGGTCAGATAGACCCAGCGGTCTTCAAAACGCCCGGAATCGTTGAAGGTCAGCGTGGCGGTCTGCCGGAAGTAATTGCCGTCAAAACCCGGCAGCGTTCCGAGTTTGACCAGGAGCTGAAAACCGTTGCAGACGCCCAGGATCAGTTTCCCGGCCCCGATGAAGCGGCGGAACTGGTCGTGCAGGGTTTCCTGCGCCGCCGTGTGGTCCGTCCGGATGGCGGCATGCAGAATCCGGTTGGCCCCGGCCTTGGCCGATCCCAGATCGTCGCCGTCGAGAAAGCCGCCCGGCAGATTCAGGAAATTATAATCGTCCAGTTTCTTCTCCCGATAGAGCAACTGGCTGATGTGAACGATATCGACCTGATCCGCGCCGGCCAGCCGGCAGGCATGGGCCGTCTCCATTTCGCAATTCGTGCCGTTTCCCGTGATGACGACGGCTTTGACTTTTCTCGGCATGTTCGTATTCCCTAAAAATTCAGCGGCTTTTGCCACACCGCCTTTAATTCATGGATGTTCTCTTCAATGATTCGATTCCTCTTGAGTCCCGTGATCTCGAGAGTCTCCTCTGGATTCACCCGGCCCACTTCGGCACAGACATTTCCCTTCAGCATGCGCCGGAAGGCCGTCTTCGCCGCGGGGGCAACGGTCACGACAAAGCGGCTCTGGGATTCGGAAAAGAGCAACTCGTCATTGCGCTGCAAGCCCTCACAGGGAACCTTGGACAGATCCACCGTCAGGCCGAGCCCGCCGGCAAAGGCCGTCTCCGCCAAAGCGACGCCTATGCCGCCGTCGGAGCAATCGTGACAGGAGGCGACAAGCCCGGCCTCGATGGCCCTGTGCAGGGCCGTGTAGAGTTTTTTCGCTTTTTCAGCGTTGACCTTCGGGACGTCGTTGCCGACATGGCCGTGCAGGGCGTACCATTCGGACCCGCCGAGCTCCCGATAGGTGGTTCCCAGAATATAGACCAGATCGCCGGGCTTTTTGGCATCCATCGTAACGGCTTTCCTGACGTCTTTGATGAATCCGATCGTGGAAAACAGCAGCGTCGGCGGAATGGAAATCTTCGTGGCCCCGATCTGATAATCGTTTTTCATGCTGTCCTTGCCGGAGATGCAGGGCACACCGTAGGCGGTCGTATAGTCGTACAGCGCCATGTTGGCGCGTACAAGCTGGGCCAGCTTGTATTCGCCGTCGGGAGTCTTTTCCGACTGGACCGGATCGCACCAGCAGAAATTATCCAGCCCGGCCAGCCGCTCCAGCGAACCGCCCACGGCGATGGTGTTGCGCACGGCCTCGTCGATGGCGCAGGCGGCCATGTGGTAAGTGTCGATATCGCTGTAGCGCGGGCAGATCCCGTTGGCCGTCACCACACCTTCAAAGGAATCCAGCAGGGGCCGAATGACGGCGGCGTCCGACGGACCGTCATTGGCGGCGCCCACGAGGGGTTTGACGACGCTGCCCCCCTGGACTTCGTGGTCATACTGGCGGACGACGGATTCCTTGCTGCAGATGTTCAGCCGCGCAAGCATGGACTTGAGGGCCCCTCCCAGATCGGCCGGTTCGGGAAAGTCGGGCTCTTCGTGGCGGGGCGGCCGCCAGCAGGCGTTCAGGAGCATCTGCGGGAGGCCGTTGTGCAGAAACGCCATGTCCAGGCAGGCGACAGTCTGCTCGCCATAGCGCACATGGAATTTTCCGGAATCGGTGAAGCGTCCGAGCACAGTGGCCTCCACCTCCATTTTTCCTGCCAGGGCCAGGAAGGCGTCGATCTGCTCCGGGGCGACCGCCAGGGTCATGCGCTCCTGCGCTTCCGACAGCAGTATCTCCCAGGGCTGCAGGCCGGCGTATTTGAGGGGGGCTTTTCGGACATCCAGGTCACAGCCGCCCGAGAGCCGCGCTATTTCGCCCACCGATGAAGACAGACCGCCCGCGCCGTTGTCGGTAATCGCCCGGTAGAGGTTCCGATCCCGCGCCAGGAGCAGAAAATCGGTCATTTTCTTCTGCGTGATGGGATCGCCGATCTGCACTGCCGTCACAGGAGAGTCTTCATGGAGCTCTTCCGAAGAGAACGTGGCGCCGTGAATCCCGTCCTTGCCGATGCGGCCGCCCGTCATGACGATCAGGTCGCCGGGGACGATTTCCTTCGTATGTGTGGGTTCGCCGTGGAGACGGGCCGGCATGATCCCGGCGGTGCCGCAGTAAACGAGGGGCTTGCCGAGATACCGCTCGTCGAAGACGATGCAGCCGTTGACCGTGGGAATGCCGCTCTTGTTGCCGCCGTGCTCGACGCCCTCGCGAACGCCCTCGTAGATGCGGCGCGGATGCAGGATGCGTTTGGGCAGCGGCTTGTCGTAATCGGGCGGCGCGAAACAGAAGACATCGGTATTGAAAATCAGTTTGGCGCCTTTCCCGGTGCCGAAGGGATCGCGGTTGACGCCGACGATGCCCGTGAGCGCCCCGCCGTAGGGATCAAGCGCCGAGGGCGAATTGTGCGTTTCCACCTTGAAGACCAGGTTGTAGTCGTCATTGAATTTGATGACGCCGGCGTTGTCCACAAAAACGGACAGGCACCAGTCCTTCTTGCCGAGGCGTTCGCGAACATTTTTTGTCGCTGCCCGGATATGGCTGTCGAAGAGCGAGTCGATCTGAAGGACTTGACCCGCTTCATCCCGGTAAGTAATGAAACTGTTGAATATCTTGTGCTTGCAGTGTTCCGACCAGGTCTGTGCGAGGCATTCCAGCTCCACGTCCGTTATTTTCGGACCGAGGCCGATCTTTTTTCTTTCTTTGACGACGGCCGTGTCCTTGAGGTAATCGCGAATGACCCGCATTTCGTCGAGGGTCAGGGCCAGTATCCCCTCCCGGCTGATCTGCATGAGCTTCCGGTCACTGACATTGAGGTTGATCTCTTTGACCGC
>JAUSOK010000199.1 GCA_030656035.1 Syntrophales bacterium | reverse complement strand
GGCATACAGCTCTTTGGTCGGCCTCCCAAAATCTTCTGTAAAGAAACGGGCAAGCTTATGAACGGGCAGCGCAGTCAGAATGTGTTCCCGGAAAAGACCGGCCCAGGATTCGGATAAAAGCCTCTTCCTTTTAGGCCCCAGATAGTCCCAGGGATCAAAAAGGTAGTCCGTTTGGTGATCGCGCGTATGAATCATGGCATCAGCACCTATATCGTTAATATTTAACATGATTCATACCATTTTACGTAAATAGTGTCAAGAGAAAACTGCATGATTGTTAAATTATTTTAGCTATTTATGCTAATTTAACTTTTGACGATGGCATCAAATTTATCGGATCGAGAAAAACTCCTGGCCTTGTTTGCTACTGGTGACATTCAAGTGCTTGTTGCTATAAAGTGCCTTGATGAAGGAGTAGATGTGCCTTCCACAAGGACCGCTTTCATTCTCGCCAGCAGTACAAACCCACGCGAGTTTGTCCAGCGTCGCGGGAGAATCCTCCGCCTGGCGCCGGGGAAGACCTTGGCAGTTATCTATGATTTTCTCGTTGTGCCGCCGACCGACCGCTTAGCGTTGAAGCTTGGCTCCGATGTAGGCATACTCCAACGAGAAATGCCCAGATTTGTCGAGTTTGCGTTCTCTGCGATGAACCAATTCAGCGCACGGGCCGTAATCCGGGACATTCTTGACCGATTCGAAATGTTGAATCTACTCGATGAGAAACCCTGGGATGTTTATCATACACTTAAACGATGGGATTGGAGTGCATATGAATGATTTGGGAAAAACCCTATTACCTGACGTAAATGCGTTGATAATTGAAAAGCTCAACACATATCCCGCTGACGTGCGCGAATTGGCAATACAGGCAATCAGGTTATCAGAGGCATACCCGGAAACAGCGGTTGCTGAGCAACTCCAGACCATCGTGCGGAAGCTTGCCAAGCAACAGGGGGGTAATGGCTTATGATATTGCATAAGATGATAGTGGAGAACTTCCGTCAATTCCGTGGAAGGCAAGAGATTGAATTTTGGGCTCCATCACTACCTCACCACAATGTGACAGTCGTCTTTGGCGAGAACGGTCGTGGCAAGACAGGGTTGTTTAGAGCCATCATGTTTTGCCTCTTCGGTGAACGTCGCCTGAGTCAGGACGGCGATGTCCCACGGGAAGAATTGCAGCTCGTAAATGTATCAGCACTTGAGGCGAATACTGGGCCAGTGCGAACATCTGTCGAGTTGGAATTCACCCACATGGGGCGGTCCTATCGTCTCCGCAGGGCCATATTAGGGATGCAGGATGGAAAACGGATAATCGAAGAAGATGATGAAAAACGCCTTTTTGTGATCACGAGCGATGGAAACACCCTGACTGTTCCGACGATTGAAATTGATGTGGTTATTGACAGCATCCTTGATCGGCGTGTCAAAGATTATTTCTTGTTCGATGGTGAGAAGATAGAACGTTTAACGCGCGCTAGCATTGAACAGCGCAGGGAAATCAGTGCCGGTATTCGAAACCTGCTCAATGTTGATGCCCTTGAGACGGCGATAAGGGCGGTAGGGCGCGTTTCCAAGGCTCTTGAAAGAGAATTATCCAATTCATCGCATGAAGAACTGTCGCGGCTCCTCAAACGCATTAGTGATAACGAGGAGGAGCAGAATCAATTGCGTAAGCGGCTGGATGGATTAGCTGATGAAATTCGTCTTGCTCGGCAAGAGATTGATAAGACTGACAATGAACTTAAAAAATTTAACGAGATACGCCATTTGCTCGATAAGCGTAAATTATTAGAACAGGAATTAAAGGACCAAGAGCAGCAAGCTGACGAGGCGCTTAAAGAGATGCACAATCTTGTGTGTAAAGCTTCAGCACTCATTGTGTCGCCTACTGTCATTACCGTCTTCGAGCATATAGAACGGCAAAAACAAAAGGGAGAAATTCCGTCTGAAATTCGCCGTGATTTGATTGAACGGATCCTCACCGATGATAAATGCATCTGCGGTAGAGATGTTCTTAAAGACCCGGCAGCCCATTCACATATCCTTGATTGGCAAAAACGCACAAGTGACGTTACTACCCAGGATGCGGCGCTCAATCTTTGGCGGTACCTGAGCGAAGTGCGTAATCACTTCGGTGACGATGCGGATCTGGTCGAAAAACGCTTACAACAATACGGAAATATTCGAAGTACCATAGCTAATATCAATCGTAGCCTTGAGAATGTGAGCAATCAGATCGGCACGTCAGAACGGCAAGACGCCACGAAATTGGACGAACATCGTAAGAAACTTCAGGACGGCATTATTACACTAGAGGCAAATGCTCGCAACGCACAGACTCTGTTGGAACAGCTCAAGCAGGAGGAGGAACGGTTGCGGGCACTGCTCAAAGAAGAGAGGCTGAAAGTTGGAAGGAATGATGAATTATCACGGCGCTCTATCCTAGCCCGTGACACGCAAGACGCACTCAATGACGTCCATGATCAATTTACGCGTGAGATAAAACAGTTAATAGGGCAGTCAGCAACACAATTCTTTCGCGAGTTGCTGGATAAAGAAGGACGGGGAAATCTACGGACGATAGTCGTTAACGATGATTATTCATTGCAGGTGTTGGATCGGTATAAGAAGCCCTTTCTTGCAAACATCTCTGCGGGGCAACGACAGATCATGTCGATTTCATTCATTGCCGCCTTGGCGCGGGCTGCTTCGAGAGGAGGCCAAATCGAAATCCCATTGTTTATGGATACACCATTCGGCAGATTATCCTTTGAGCACCGTCAGAACCTTATAAATCACATACCCACGTTTGCATCCCAATGGATTCTCCTTGCAACGGATACCGAATTCCGTCGCCAAGAGGCGAATTTATTGAAAACGAGCGGCAAATGGGGAAAGTTCTTTATTTTGCGCCCAACCCATGATGGCAATACGACGATTGAAGAACAGGATATCAATTCTGCCCTGGCTATTCTTCGTGACGAGGAGGATTACTAATGAAGATGGATGGAAAAATTCGTGTTGCCACCGATGCCCATTATAAAGAGCTTTACAATAACATGAAGAGCAGCGGGACTGTCGGAGATTTTCATGAATTGTTTTTTGTCTGTGCTTGTCTGGGCTACCGGAAAAAAAAGTCAATACAAGTCAAAAAGCGTGATGACCGCTTTTGGTCAAGTACGATTACCCCACCCGAATGGGCTTGCTATTATGCCATGATATTGGAACAAAACGAGTTCGACTATGCAAAAGTTTCAGAAGACAAGGATATGCTCGCGGTCATTGAGGGCTATGCCAATGCCGGTATTGACATCCTGATTGAGGGATTCTTGAATGATTACTTGCTTCCAATTTCTAATGGTTCTGATCCACAGCTCGACCCAACTTGCTGTAAGGAACTCCCTAAACAATTTGTTCACTTTATTTTTGAGCAGTCTGAATCAGAGACTTGGGATAACTGATGCGAAATATTTTATTGGTTGAACCATCCTATAAGAGTAAGTACCCCCCATTGGGGTTAATGAAGATTGCGGCATATCACAAGCGATTGAACGACCGAGTCGTCTTTGCGAAAGGATGCATTCCCGAAAAGCGTGTCGAGCGCTGGGACCGCGTATACGTGAGTTCTCTTTTTACCTATTATTGGCGGGAAACTGTGAAAGCGATTAAGTATTATCAAGACAGTGTCCCCCGACGATCGGACGTTATAGTGGGGGGGGTTTTGGCGACCCTTCTTCGTGATGATTTGGAGTTAGAAACCGGTGCTACCGTGATATCTGGACTTTTGGATACTCAGGGGATTCTTGATCCTGGTGATAAGCTCATGATTGACACACTAACGCCTGACTACAGCATACTCGACGAAGCGAATTATACTTATGAGCTGCAAAATTGCTATATTGGATATGCAACCCGTGGATGCCCAAATGGTTGCGAATTTTGTGCGGTTCATCGAATAGAACCAGAATTCAATGGCTATTTACCACTCCGCCGACAGATACAACTCATCGAAGAGTTGTATGGAGAGAAACGTGATTTGATCTTATTAGACAACAATGTTCTGGCATCGGAACGATTTAAAGATATTATAAAAGATATCAAGGCATTGGGGTTTGGAAAAGGAGCAACCTATACGTATCAGAATAAATCGGGCCGTGCAAGCACAGTGAACCGCTACATTGACTTCAATCAGGGGTTAGATTCTCGTTTGCTAACTGAAGAGAAAATGGCGTTATTGAGTGAGATCGCAATTCGTCCTATTCGCATTGCGTTTGACCACATTGGCCTCCGTGGTTTGTACGAACAAAAGGTTAGATTAGCAGCCAGATACGGTCTTAAATACCTGTCAAATTATATTCTCTACAACTTTCATGATTATCCTAACGAGTTTTACGACCGGTTGAAGATCAACCTTGATCTCAACGAAGAGCTTGGGTTGCAGATCTTTTCATTCCCTATGAGATATGTGGACTTGAAGAGCAAGAATCGTCTTTCAAAGACACCGGGTAACACAGGTGAACACTGGAATGCGAAGTACCTTCGAGCGATTCAATGTGTCTTAATACGCACGCGTGGACTTGTAGGCACCAAACGGAATTACTTCTTGAAGGCTTTCGGTAAAGATCATGAGGAGTTTAATAAAATCCTGCTCATGCCCGAATCTTATATTATTCATCGATATAAACATGAAGGTGATGGCTCTACCGACAGATGGTGGGCACAAGTATGCTCACTATCCGATTGGGAACAAGATATCTTCAAACATATCATTCACAATCATCTTTTCCGTACTGTCAATCGTGCAGAATTAACGCGTGCAGTGAAAGATGTTCTTGATCATTATATGGAACGAGATGACCGAAAAAAATCTTCTGTAGGTGGCGACTCCGAATATTGGAGGGCGGCCGCCATCAATTTTTAGCGAACCACGCCCTTGTGGGTGCTTTATCATTAAGAAACTTTTTTGAAGTTACTCAGAAGGTGCGATCCTTGGGATAAAAATGACCCTCGACGACCTTACACAAATTATCGCTGAAGTCCAGAACCTCCAGAGCGAGCTGGACGAGGTGGAAGTCAAAGCCGCGTTGCACGGCACGCCGCAGCGGTTGTTTGAGACTTTGTCCGCGTTCGGCAATCGCACCGGCGGCGGGGTCCTTCTGCTGGGACTGGATGAAAGTAAACGGTTTGAAAGCGTCGGAGTCGGAAATGCACATCGTCTTCAGGAGGAAATCAGCCATCTTGCGGCATCGGAGATGGAACCGCCGCTGAGACCAAAATTCACAGTCAGGGATTTTGAAGGGAAAACCGTCGTCGCTGTCGAGATTTCCGAAGTACCCGCCAATCGGAAACCGTGTTACTACAAACCCGCCGGTCTGCAGAAAGGGGCCTACATCCGTGTCGGAAACACCAATCGGCAAATGACCGATTACGAAATTTACGGCTATGCGAGTTTCCGGACCCAACCGACCATCGATCAGGAGATTGTCCCGGATGCCACCCTGGAGGACCTCGACCGGAATCGTCTGAGGCAGTATGTGGAGGAGTTGAAGCGAACCCGGCCGCAGGCGGGCTATCTCAAGCAGCCATTTGAAAAAATCCTCAAACAGTTGAGCATTATGAGGGAAGAGGATGGAATTCTCCGACCCACCCTTGCGGGTTTGCTCGTGTTCGGGAACTATCCCCAGGCATTCGAGCCGCAGCTCGTCATTACGTTTCTTCAATTCTACGGGGTGACGGAAACGGAGAAAACCCCACGGGGCGAGCGTTTTCTGGATAACCGGAAATTTGAAGGGCCGATCCCGGAAATGGTCGAATCCGCCGTGAACCACGTTCTGGCCGGGATACGGAAAAGCAGTCTGATCGAGGGGCTGCTCCGTCGGGACATCCCGGAATACCCGGCCGTCGCCATCCGCGAAGCCTTGGTCAATGCCGTCGCGCATCGCGATTACAGCCATTTTGTGCGCGGCAGTTATATCCAGATCCGCCTGTTTGCCGACCGTCTGGAGATTCAGAGCCCTGGCGGTCTTTACGGCAATGTCACGGAAGAGAACCTGGAGGCGGACCAATCCACAAGAAACCGTTGGCTCATGCGCCTGATGGAGGATCTGCATCTGGTAGAGAACCGGGGCAGCGGGGTCAGCGCCATGCTCGAAGCGATGCGCCAGGCGAATCTCGAACCCCCGCGTTTTCGGGATCGCCGCTCTTCTTTCTGGGTGACGTTCAGAAGCCACACGCTGCTGAATCCGGAGGCTGTTGCCTGGCTGAACCGGTTTGCCGAGAAGCCGATGAACGACCATCAAAGGATGGCCCTTGTCTATTTGCGCCATAACCAGGGGATGACCAACAACGATTATCAGCGGCTCAACCATGTGGATTCGGTCACGGCCACGCGGGAGCTGCGCAACCTGACGGACTACGGCCTGGTCGATCTGCACGGCTCCCGCCGCTGGGCCTATTACACGTTAAACGTTCCCGTCAAGGCGCCGCCGGTGCAAACGGAGTTGGAAACAGATGAAGAAAAGATCCTGGCCTATGTGCGGGAACACGGGAGCATTAACAACACGGATTGCAGGGATCTGGTTGCTGTATCTCTTCAACAGGCTTCATATCTCCTTAAAAAAATGCAAAAAAAAGGAGCGTTGCGGCGGGAGGGGATGCGGCGGTGGGCGCGGTATTATCTTCCCTGATTTCTATTAGCACGTCTATTAGCACGAAATTGCTAATAGACAGCGACCGTTTCTATTAGCAATTTTGTTCATAATTGTCCGTAAATGAATCCATGTGGGAAACTGAATTATGGATGATTTCCATACCCGAAAGATGGTGCTGAAGCCGAACCGGCTCAAGGACGGCGCAAAAATCAAAATCGCTGAAAAGTAAGGGTAAAAAGTCGTTTTTGAAGGATCACTGATGGATAACGAACCGCCGATTGTCGAAATAAGAGACCTGAAAAAGTCCTACCGTCGCGGGGATCATATCGTTCCCGTCCTTGAAAATATCACTTTTGACATTCAGCGCGGCGAATTTGTGGCGCTTATGGGTCCGTCGGGGTCGGGGAAGAGCACGCTCCTGAACCTGATTGCCGGCATCGACAAGGTTGACGAAGGCGCCATCCGCGTGGGCGGGGTTGAAATCACGGAACTGTCGGAAACGGAACTGGCGCACTGGCGCGCGACACATGTCGGTTTCATTTTTCAGTTTTACAATCTGATCCCCGTTCTGACGGCCTTTGAAAACGTGGAGCTGCCCCTCAATCTGACGCGGATGAGCGCCAAAGAACGGCGCGAGCATGTGGAAATGGCGCTGCGCCTGGTCAATCTCAGTGACCGCATGGACCATTATCCCGGCCAGCTTTCCGGCGGCGAGCAGCAGCGCGTGGCCATCGCCCGGGCGGTGGTCACGGATCCGACAATCCTCGTGGCCGATGAACCGACGGGCGATCTGGACCGAAAATCCGCCGAAGAGGTTCTCGATCTGATGATCCGCCTGAACCGGGAATCCGGGATGACGATCATCTTGGTGACCCATGATCCGCGCGCCGCTCAAAAGGCGCAGCGCATCAGACGTCTGGAGAAGGGGTTCCTGAACAATGCTCATTCTCAAACTTCTCTTTAGGAACGCTTTCCGCCATAAACTGCGTGCGGCGCTGACGATTCTCGGGATCACCATTGCCATCATGGCCTTTGGACTGCTGCGCACCGTTGTTTCCGCCTGGTACGCCGGCGTCGAAGCATCTTCCGCCTCCCGTCTCGTGACCCGGAATGCCATCTCGCTCATTTTTCCGCTGCCGATTGCCTATAAAGACAAGATCCGTCAGATCGATGGGGTCAAGACGGTTTCTTACGGGACCTGGTTCGGCGGCGTTTACAAGGATGAGAAGAACTTCTTCCCCAACCTCGCCGTGGACGCGCAGAGTTTCATGCATGTCTATCCCGAATTTACCATCGCCGACGATGAACTCAGGGCCTTCCTCAAGGATCGCAAGGGGTTTGTGGCCGGCCGGAAGCTCGTTGAGAAATTCAAATGGAAGCTCGGCGATACGGTGACCCTCAAGGGGCTCATTTTCCCCGGGGACTGGGATTTTGTCCTTCGCGGCGTCTACCGGGGCCGGGACAAGACGATCGATGAAACCCAGTTTCTTTTCCACTGGGATTATCTCAATGAAAGAATCAAAAACAAAATGACCTCCTGGGCAAACCAGGTGGGTTTCTATATGATCGACGTAACGCGGCCGGACCGTGCGGCGGAAGTATCCATGGCCATCGACGGGACATTCAAAAACTCTCTGGCGGAAACGCTGACGGAAACGGAAAAGGCCTTCCAGATGAGCTTTGTCTCCATGACAGAGGCGATCGTCATGGCCATCCAGCTCGTGTCCTTTGTGGTCATTTTTATCATCATGGCCGTTGTCGCCAATACCATGGCGATGACCACCCGGGAGCGGATCGGGGAGTATGCCATTCTGAAAACAATGGGTTTCGGCGGCCGGCATATTCTGGCCCTGATTCTCGGGGAGTCGCTTGTCATCACCCTGGCCGGCGGGATTTTGGGAATCATTCTGACCTATCCCGCGGCGGCGCTTTTCGGTCACAAGCTGAGTAATTTTTTCCCGATCTTCAATGTGGAAATGAAAACGGTTTATCTTGATATCGCTGCGGCGCTGCTGGTGGGGGTCATTGCCGCCCTGGTCCCCACGCGGCGCGCCGTTAGCATCCGGATTGCCGATGGTTTGAGGAGGATCGGCTGAATGGCCATTCCCTTTTCATACAGTCTCAGAAACCTCTGGACCCGGCGGCTGACCACGATCCTGACTGCCGGGGGCATGGCGCTGGTGGTCTTTGTCTTCGCCGCTATCCTGATGCTGGCCGCGGGGCTCCGGCAGACCCTGGTCGAAACGGGCTCGCCGGACAATGTTGTGGTCATCCGCAAGGGATCGGTGTCGGAAGTCCAGAGCGGTCTGGACAGGCAGCAGGCGTCGGTGATCGAAATGGATTCGGACATTGCGACCGGCCCAACAGGCGAGAGGCTTGCGGCGAAAGAAGTCGTTGTCCTGATCAGTCTGCCGAAACGGGACCGGGACAAGCCGGCCAATGTCGTGATCCGTGGTATGGCCCCGGCGTCTGTTTCCCTGCGTCCGCAGGTCAAGCTGATCGAGGGTCGCCTTCCCCGGATGGGATCGGCGGAAATCATGGCAGGGCTCAATATCGCGCAGCGGTTCAAGGGGGGCGGGATTGGAGAGACGCTGCGTTTCGGCATGCGGGACTGGCGGATTGTCGGCATTTTTGACGCCGGCAACACGGGTTTCAATTCGGAAATCTGGGGAGATGTTGATCAGATGATGCAGGCGTTCCGGCGGCCGGTCTATTCGTCCGTGATCTTTCGTTTGCGCGATTCGCAGGCCTTCCCCGCGGTCAAATCCCGTCTCGAGACGGATCCGCGACTCACGGTGGAAGCCAAGCGCGAGACCCGCTATTACCGTGATCAGTCGGAAATGATGGCGACCTTTCTGCGCATCCTGGGGATTTCGCTGACCGTGATTTTTTCTCTGGGGGCCATCATCGGCGCCATGATCACGATGTATGCCGCCGTGTCCAACCGCACGGGCGAGATCGGAACCATGCGGGCGCTGGGATTTCAGCGGCGCAGCATCCTGCTGGCTTTTCTCATGGAATCCCTGCTGCTCGGTTTCATCGGAGGCTGCGTGGGTCTGTTCCTTGCCTCCTTCATGCAGCTCTTCACGGTTTCCACCATGAACTTCCAGACATTTTCCGAGCTGGCGTTCAGTTTCACGCTGACGTTTGATATTGCCTACCAGGCCCTGGGGTTTTCCCTGATCATGGGGCTGCTGGGAGGCGTGCTGCCGGCGGTCCGGGCGTCCCGCATGAAGATTGTGGATGCATTGAGGGCGGTATGAATAGAGGTTTTGAATAATCGTGTTGAGTGTGGATGGTGATGGTGATGAATTACGAGATGAACGATACAACTGATTATCATATCCACGGACTCGATACCCTCGGGTGGGAGCTGACCGTATGCAACGCCCTCGATCCCGATGACAGTCCCTGCCGCCGTGTTCTCAGGCGCAATGACTCCTATGGCCATCTGCTCTATGATTACCTCAGCCGCTTTATTCCTATACGTTCGCTGCGAAAGATCATTGAAATCGGCGGGGGATACGGTTATCTGATGCGGGATTTTCTAAATAGAAACAACACACTGCAAGCCACCATGCTCGATATTTCGCCTTATCTGCTGCAGAGACAGCGCGATACCCTGAGCCCGTTCAGCGTCTGTTTTATCCAGGCCGATATCATGGACGTGCAGAGCCCGGAACTGCAATCCTTCGATCTTGCCATTCTCAACGAAAACCTGGGGGATCTGCCCACTCTGGTCGACGCCCCGCCGGAGGCCTTTGCGTCATCACGACAAGACCCGGACCCGCTTTTAGAGCAGGTCCGAAGCATCTTTCATCGATATGCCATCGAGGAGCCGGAAGACGTGCGGGTGAATGTCAATATCGGCGCCCTGAGCGTTCTGGAGAAGCTCTGCCGCGCCGGCATTCCCTTTATTTTCATGGGTGAACACAGTTGCGAAGCCGTTGCGCCGGAACCCTGGCAGCATCTCGTGCGACTGCGGCCAACGGGAAATCCCGAACGAATCCGGCTCAGGGGCCATGATGAATACACGATCCGTTTTACCGACCTCGAAAAGATCGCCCGGGCTTTTCAATACCGGATCATCCGCGGTCCTTTTGCCGATTTTCTTGCATTTGATTTTACGGATAAATTCAGGTATATCATGGCGGCAAAGTCAACCCACACAGACGAGCATGAGATCATCCGCCATTTTATCGAGGATCTCTATCAATACGAATATCTGATTCTGATCAAAGGACGGGACGCCACAGCCGCCGGGTGATCCGTGCTGCTCGCGGCAGCTTGTTACGTTATTTTTCAAGGTCATCTCACCGGGATGCGATGGAGAATGAACCTGAATACACCTGTCGGCGCTGCGGCAAATGCTGCCTGGCCGATTTTGTTGCCTATGTCGCACCGAAGGATCATCAACGCTGGCGTGACGAGGGACGGCAGGATATCCTGGCCATGATTGAGCGGGAACACGCCGTCTGGATGGGCGATCATCTCGTTTCCGCAGATGACGGACGTTATCTGCGCGGCTGCCCTTTTCTCGCCTGGGAAGGAGATCATTCCTGTTGCACGATCTATGAGACAAGACCTCGGATTTGCCGCAATTATCAACCGGGGTCGTCTGAAATATGTTCACAATTCAAATCTTACCATACATCGACTGCGCATGAAAAAAAATAGAATCGGAAAGGAGCCCTCTATGGGAAAGCGCATGAAAACAAGCGCCGCCCTCTTGTTTGTCGTCTCTGTCTCTTGTCTGTCTTTTGCCCTCAATGTACACGCTTTCAGGTGCGGCGATGAAATTGTAGGGACCGGCGACAGCAAGGCAAGGGTGCTCATCAAGTGCGGAAAACCGACGTTTCAGGAGAAGGTCGGCGCCAAAAAAAGCACGCGCACAAAGGGTCAAAAGCGTGTCGCCGCAGATAAACAGTACGTTTATGACGCCAAGCACTCGGCTGCAAAGGGCGTGGAAACGTGGTACTATAATTGCGGAAAAGATGATTTCATTTATGTTTTGACCTTTGAGAGGGGCGTTGTCGTCAAGGAAGATACAGACGGACGCGGCAGGGGCGCCTCAGAATGCCGGGGGAGATAGCGTGTTTGTCGTTTCTTCGGTGATCTCAGGGACAGCCTGAAAAAGTGAGCCGGATCGTTATATTTTTCTTGACAATGATGGTTAGAAATATTAGAAAAACGTCCCGCGCCGTTGAGTTCGGCCTGATCATAAAAAAAGAGCAATATCGAATAAATAGAGGAAAGGAGGAGAAGGAGCGCAGTCAACTGTCCAGTCGTTTCGTACCGGCTTGGGTTCCCGAAAGCCGGGCTTCTTAAACATCTTCAAACGCATCAAGTATTTTATTTTTTTAGGAGGTCTAAGAATGACAACACCCATTCAGCAGAAAATTAGAGACAAAAAGAGAACCGCTGAACAGATCGCCGATATGGTCAAATCGGGCGACTGGATCAACCACGGCAGCGTCGGCGGCGACTCGACCGTTTGCACCGAGGCCGTCGCAAAGAGATTGGGCCCCGGTCCGGGCCAGCTCAAAGACATTGAATTCTGGCTGTATGCGATGTTTTATCCCCATCCGGAACTGCAGCAGATCGACCCGATGCAGGAATATCATTGCGTCCATGAGTTCTTCTTCTTCCCCTGGAACCGCAAAGCCCGCGATACCAATAACGTATCCGACTGGGCGCAGTGGGGATGGGCCTATGGCATGAACGCCCACCACTATCGCTTCGTCAATGCCGTGAAGGAGAAACGCGGTCTGGACTGGTGGTTTAATGCCGTCTCACCGCCGGATGCGCGCGGTTTCTTCAATACGTCCTACGGCACTAACAACTGTAGAATATTCAGTGATACCGCCAAAAAAACAGTCTTTGAAGTCCGGTCGGATTATCCCTGGGCCGAAGGCGGCCGTTTCAACACGTTCAACATAGACGAGATCGATTACTGGGTGGAAGTGGACTGCGAAAAATACAAGTGGCCCCAGATCAATGAAAAGGCCATTCAGGCCAAACCCGTGGAAGTGGAAATTGCCAAGCACGTTATGACCATTATGAGGGATCGTGATACCATCCAGCTCGGTATCGGCTCGCTTCCCTCTGCCTGCGTCGCCGCCATGGCAGACGCAGGATTCAAGGACCTCGGCATCCACACGGAAATGCTCAATGCCGGTCTCATTAAAATGATCGAATCGGGACAGGTCACCAACAAGTACAAGTCCCTCGACAAGGGCAAAAGCGTCTGGACGTTCGCTTTCCCGGTCGATGTGCAGTGGTACTACGATACGCTTCACCACAATCAGTCCATGGCCGTCTATGATATCAACTACACGAACAACTTCGATATCTTGAGAAGAATCGACAACATGATCGCCATCGACAACTGTGTATCGGTCGATCTCCTGGGCCAGCAGTGTTCCGGCTTCTATGAGAAGCGCCCGATTTCCAGCACGGGCGGTTATTTCCAGTTCGTGACCTTCTGCGCCCAGTCCAAGGGCGGCCGCGGCGTGGCTTCCATGACGGCCCGCAGCAAACACGGCACATCGAGAATCGTTCCGTTCCTGCCCGAAGGGTCGAGCGTGGACGTGCCGGCCCAGTTGACGAACTATGTCTGCACCGAGTTCGGTATCGTCAACCTCAGAGGACTCTCCGGTTACGAAAGGGCCTCGGCGCTGATTTCCATCGCCCATCCCGATGACCGGGAATGGCTCGAGAAAGAGGCGCATGAACATGGTCTGCTGGCACCGAAATTTCCCGTCTCCATGGGGCCGACGGGTCCGAGGAGATACCCCTCCTACGACGAGCGGAGAAATTACAAACTGCCCCTGGGCGGCGAACTCTGGGGCTTCGATTGGGATCAGGGTTATCAGTCCGCAAAGTAAGTCATTCACCCTTTTGACAAAAAGCCCGGGCCCGGTCCGGGCTTTTTAATTCGTGCAAATCATGGAAACATTGACCCTGGCGGCGGTCAGCCTGACCATTGCCGTTTCATTAATGATCAGTAAAAACAAGATGCCCCTGCATCGGAGTTTTGCCTGGCTCTGCCTGGCTTTGTTTGTCTATAAAGGGGCGAGTTATTTTGGAGGCCTTCTCCAGCAGGATTTCCTGAAAACGGCGGAGATCCTGGGATTGGTGACCCTCCCGCCTCTCACCATCGCCTTTACACGCAACCTGCTCAATCAGCAGACCTTTTTGTCCGAACGTCATATCGCGGTTGCGGCTGTTTTCAGCCTTGTCCTGGCCGTTGTTGCCTATGTCGTTTATTATACGGGATTCGCCCCCGGCGGCGTCCAGGCCTATCTTCCCCTGTTCCTGAGAGCCTATGTCGCGATCCCGCTCGTGATCTGTTATCTGGCGTTGATCGTTTATCTGAAGATAAGGGCCGCAGGCGCCGAAAAGAAACGCATGCGCTACCTGGCCATTGCCTGTGCCGTCGCGGTTGTGCTGATGGCTCTTGATTGTTTTGTCGGGGCGGCTTCCGGATATTCCCTGCACGGCAATATCATCATGGCAGCCCTGATCTACCTGATCCTGATGATTATCACCCACCCGCAATTGACGGCGCTCCACGATATCATGGCCCGCGCCATGGTTGTTTTCATCATGACCTGCTTTGCGGCGATTATTATTGCGATCTTCACAGGGTTATTCGGAAAGGCCGCTGCGCCCTTCAGTCATATCCTGGTGGCTTCCTTCATCATCGTGATTTCCATCGAGCCTTTCCAGCAGATTCTGAAAAAAATACTGACTATGATCTATCCGGACAGTCCCGATGTATTCACGTCCCTGTATGCGCTTGATGAGAGGCTGGAGCGGGAGAAAAGCCTGCTTTTGGAGGAGATGGCGCCCGTGCTCGCCCATGAAATCCGGAACCCCCTGGGCTCCATGAAAGGAGCGGCGCAATATCTGCGCTCAGAAGAGAAAGATGAGGAACATCAAAAACTTCTCGATGTCATCATCGAGGAGGTCGATCGCCTGAACGGCGTGGTTTCACAATTTCTAAACTATGCGAAGCCCTATCAACTGAATCGAAAAACTCAATGGCTCAACCCGGTGGTCGAGAAGGCGGTTTCGATCATCCGGGCCGGCAATCTTCCCGAAAACATGGTCATTGAACAGGATCTCCACCCGGATCTGCCCCCGGTCCATATTGACGCGGAGCAATTCATCCAGGTTATCCTCAATATTGCCTACAATGCGATGGAGGCCATGCCGCAGGGTGGGACGCTGGTTTTCCGGACATCAAGGATTGCCGGAGATGCCGGCGCCGCGGTGGGCCTCTCCATCCGGGATACGGGCAAGGGGATCCGGCGGGAAGACGCCAAGAATATCTTCAAACCCTTTTTTACCACGAAGGAAAGAGGCGTAGGGCTCGGACTGCCCATCTGCCAGCGCATTGTTAAAAGCCACGGCGGGCGGCTGCGCGTGAAATCCATCCCCGGTCAGGGAAGCATTTTCTATATACGTCTCGACGTTGTCCAGGAATAAAGAGACAGGCGGTCTTGCAGTAAAGGGATTTTTCCGGTACGATCTGCGGAAAAAATGAAGTCCATCGATTTATGACGAAAAGCGCCGGATTGCCCCGCTCTGTGAGCGGGGTTGAATGGTGGAAGCTGTTCGCGCAGGCTAAAGCCTGCGTCTACCCGCTCAGAAGCCCCGCCCTGTGGGCGGGGCTCTTCGCTGCCCGGCCGGGAGGAAATGAAAGGGGGGACCCCGTTGAATAGAATTCTGATCGTTGACGACGAACTGAATATGCGGCTCGTTCTGCAGGCTATGCTGAAAAAGGAGGGCTACGAGGTTGCGGCAGCCTCCGACGGCCTGGAAGCGCTGAAAATGCTCAAGACCGGTCCCTTCGATATCGTCGTGACGGATCTGAAAATGCCAAACATGGACGGTCTGGGGCTTCTGGACCGGATGATTCGGGATTATCCATCTACGCCGGTCATCATCATTACCGCCCATGGAACCGTGGCGACGGCAGTGGACGCCTTGAAAAAGGGAGCTTTTGATTACATCTCAAAGCCCTTTGAACAGGAAGATCTGAAAAATATTATCGAGAAAGCCATCCGTACGCGCCGTCTCAATGAAGGCGAAACGCTGCTCGATCCGGACGATATTGACCGTTACGGCATCATCGGCGCCGGCCCGGGAATGGCGGATATCTTCGAAACCATCAAGCGCGTCGCCCCCACCACGACAACGGTCCTGATCACGGGCGAAACCGGCACCGGCAAGGAGCTCATTGCCCATGCGATCCATCGTAACAGCCCGCGAAAAAGCAACCCCTTCATAAAAATCAATTGTGCGGCCATTCCGGAAAATCTCATGGAAAGCGAGTTATTCGGTTATGAAAAGGGCGCCTTTACGGGGGCCGTCACAAAAAAACAGGGACGGTTTGAGCTGGCGCACAAAGGGACCCTGTTTCTCGATGAAGTGGGTGAAATTCCCAAAGATATGCAGGTCAAACTGCTGCGTGTGATTCAGGAGCAGAAGTTTGAGCGGGTCGGGGGTCTGCAGACGATCAAGGTCGATGTCCGTCTCGTGACGGCGACGAACCGGAATCTTCTTCAGGATGTCCGGGACGGCCACTTTCGGGAAGATCTTTTCTACCGGCTGAATGTCATCCCCATGCATCTGCCGCCGCTCAGGGAGCGCGGAGAAGATATTCCGGCGCTGACGGATTATTTCATTGAAAAATTCAACAAGAAGCTGGACCGGGCGGTGAAAAGCATGGATGACCGGGTCAGAACCCTTTTTATCCAATATGAATGGCCGGGCAATATCCGTGAACTTGAGAATCTCGTGGAGCGGGTCGTTCTGATGGCCCGGAGTGAGACCATCACCTTTGCCGACCTGCCTTCCGAATTGAAAACGGCTGTGGAGTCAGGCTTATCAGTCCCGTCCGGCGCCCCGCAGAAACCCTTTAAGAATTTTGTCAAGACACACATGGAAGATATCGAAAAGAAGATGATTGTCGGTATGCTCGAGGAATGCGGCCATAACGTGACGCATGCGGCCCAGCAGTTGGGGTTGAGCCGCAAGGGCCTGCAGCTGAAGATGATGAAGTATAAGCTGCGCAAATCCGACTGATCTATGACGGCTTCGTAAAAAGTCAGGATGCTGCGTTACGCTGCATCCTTCGTCATTGCGGCGTACGTAAAAGTACGCCTCATTCGCATGGGGACACGACTCTGTCAAGCCCCCTCCCCATGCGTCTTGCCTGCGGAGCTTTTTACGAAGCCGCACAATTTCCACGATCAGGTGCGTAATTGCATACGCATCGGGAAGGCAATTACGCGGCCGCTATCATGATCCATGTGCTTCCTGATTGCATCCATCCTCGCCATTGAACACTAAATTCTCTGCGAATACAAAAACATAGCATAAATCATTTTTCCCCTCCCGATGCTGGCACTGTTTATGAATGGCTAATCGGATCAGGACCGCCGTCTTTCGATCGTCATGCAGGCGACGGATGGCGGCAAAAAAAATTTCTGACGGCATGATAAAAAAGGGGGGAATTCATGAAAAAGAGACAATCCGCTAAAAAGACGCAGTCCACTAATAAGATGCAGGATATCGATAGAAGCTTTGTCGTCATTCCGGAGGTCGTTCCGGATCACTGGCGGGAAAATCTGGAGGTATTCTTCGATGAAAACGAAACCGGTCTGGACCATGTGCGCTACATGATGGATATCAGCAAGGCGGATGTCGATCGCTATTATTTCACGGGAGGGTACGAGATCAATCATCTGCTTTCGGAAAAGTCCGAGGCAAGCGTTCGACCGAAGAAAACCAGGGCGCTGGCCACCCGTTTGGGGAGCTTTACAATGACCTATGAGAGCAACGGGTGCTTCCGCTACGCACTGCCATAGAACTTGAACCGGCAAAGCGGGCGGTCATGTATTCCCAACCGGCTTGCATCCATTCAGACAATAAAAAACCCCTGTCCTCCAAAGAGGAAGGGGTTTTTTTATGGGGCGGGCAAAGGTAAAAAAACGGTTATCCCAAGGCGCTCAGAATGTCCCGGGCGATGATCAGCCGTTGAATCTGGTTGGTGCCCTCATAGATTGAGGTGATGCGCACGTCCCGGGCGTAGCGCTCCACCGGGAATTCCTTCGTGTAACCGTAGCCGCCCAGCATCTGGATCGCGTTATAGCAGGCGCGCTCGGCCGCTTCCGTCGCATAATATTTCGCCATGGAAGCCTGCTTGGCGAAATAGCGGCCCTGTTCCTTGTTGTAGGCCGCATTCATGAGCAGCAACCGGGCGGCTTCCAGTTCGGTGTAGGATTCGGCGATCATCCACTGGATGGCCTGGAAATTCGTGATGGACTGTTCAAACTGTCTTCTCTCCTTGGCGTATTTCGTGGCATAATCCATGGCCGCCAGACCGCAGCCCAGACCCAGCGATCCGATCCCGATGCGCCCGCCGGCCAGTTCGCCCGCGGCGATGCGGAAGCCGTCATTGGGCTTGCCCATCATCGCGTCCTTGGGAATGCGGCAGTCTTCAAAAATCAACTCGTTGGTGACCGAAGCGTGCTGTCCCATCTTGTGTTCGGCGCGGCCCACGGTAAATCCCTTCAGGCCGTTTTCGACCAGAAACGTCGTGATGCCCTTGCCCTTCTTCGCGGCCTTGTCCGTCACGGCCCAGACCACAAACACGCCTGCATATTCCGCGCTCGTGATGAACATCTTGTTGCCGTTCAAAACCCATTCATTGCCGTCCAGAACGGCAGTGCAGCGCATCCCTGCGGGGTCGGAACCGGCAGTCGTTTCAGTCAATCCGAAACCGCCGGCATAGTACTCGCCGGAACAGATCTTCGAGATATAGGCATTTTTCTGTTCTTCCGAACCGATGGCCTGGATGACTTCACAGACCATGTTGTTCACCGACATGGTTACGGCCGTGGAGGCGCAGGCGCGGGCGATTTCCGTTACGGCGATACTGAAAGCGACAACGCCCGCTTCCGATCCGCCGTATTCGGCGTTGACATTGATGCCCATCAGGCCCAGTTCGGCCAGTTTCCTGAGGTTTTTCAGGAAGGTGGGACGGTCTTCCTGTTCATCCATTTTTGCGGCGACGGGTTCGAGTTCGCTTTTGGCAAAGTTTCTTGCCGTGTCCTGAATCATTTTTTGGTCTGCTGTTAAGTCTAAATTCATGTTTCCCCCCTCTTTCTATGGAATTTCGGCTCCAGGGCATAAATTCGATCCCAAAGCCTTTTAACCGCTGACGTCCGGGCTGAATCCCGAGATTCAGTCCGGACGTCAGCAGATAAAAAATCGCGAAAGAGGGGAACGGCCACATTCCCCTCTTTCGCTGAATAGCATGTTTATTTGTCGATGATCTCCTGAATGAACGCGGGATACTCCGTTTTTGCGGGCAGGAAGATCAATTCGGGATCCACGAATTCCCGGAGCACGAAAAGGTCCTGATAGGTCGGACGGGGCGTCTCGCCCGTGACCTTGGAGACGTTCAGATCGAAGCCGCAGTTCTCCTTGATCTGTTCTATGGTTACGCCCGGGTGATAAGTTTCCAGATACATGACGCCAGTATCGTCGAAACGATAAACGCCCATATTGGTGACGACACCGACGGGCCCGCTATCGGCGTAGGCCGTGCCTTTCCAGACTTCCTTCTTGGGCTTCCATTCTTTTGTGCCGTCCGCCTTGAAGTCCCAGCACCACCAGCCCGGCGTCGTGGTATATTCGTTTCTATCCAAGAATCTCCTTTTCTCCTGGAGGATGATGTAGGCGACCCTATGGGCCATCGTGCCGATGTCGGAGTTACCGCCGGACCCGGTGAAGCGGTGGGTCGGTTTATAATAGTCGCCGATGGAGGTCACGTTGACGCCGCCGTATTTGTCAATGGCCGCGCCGCCGAGGAATCCCAGCGTCACAAATCCCTGCTGGAGGTAATACCCGAAGGTGTCCACGAGACCGCCCAGCGTGGAGCTCATGTTCGCAGCCCGCTGATCGCAGACAGACATGGGGACATGCATGGTTTTGCCGTCACAGATCCCGGATTCGTAAATCAGCGTCGCATTGGGCGCATTCGTAAAGTTCGCTGCCATAATTCCCACCATGGGAAGGCCTGTCCCGGCAAAGACGATATCGTCATTGCGGACCTCGTGGGCGATCGCAATGGCCATCAGTTCCGGCAGGATGAATTCACCTGTCTTGGCTGGTTCATGAGGAATCTTGTCGATTAAGTCTATCAATTCATCTATTGTTTTAGCCATATTCTTTTCCCCCCTTTCATTAATAACCGCTTCTTGCCACGGATAAGGGCATCTTCATCCTGGGCGCCGGTTTTTTGCCTCTCATCATCCGGGTGCTGTACCCGGTGACGCTGTCCGCCCGAAGATCCAAAAGTTTCTTGACGCCGAGTTTTATAACAAATTCTTCCCAGCTCTTCGGACCATAGACCCATTCGTCGAGCCATTTTTTCAGTTCGTCGGGATTTCGGGAAGCGGCGTCCATGCCCCGCATGAAGGGCGCATCGTAGTCATAGTAGTAGGGAACGGAACTCGGGAAGGCGCCCCAGGGACACTCGACAATGGCATCCACAGTGAAGAAGGGGATCTGGTTGTTTTCGGGATACTTCCGCATTTCCGCCTCGGGTACGATTTCTTCGGCGATGATGACCACCTTGTCGCAGGCGAATGAGATTTCCTTGTCGATGGTGCCGACGCCGCGCCATTTGGCGGTTCCCTTGTCGCCGGCCTGGGCCACATGGATAACGGCAAGTTCAGGCCTCGCAGCGGGCAACATGACAACCTGGCCGTCGCCCCAGAAGGGCTCCTCGATCTGGATGAATTTTTTCTTGGGGATTCTCGGGTTTTTACCGTCTCTCAGGCCGGCCCTGCCGAGGGCGTCATACTCAGGATTGTAAAGGTCTGATCCCAGCGGTGCGTTATAGGGAATGAAGGCTGCGCCGATCGCGCCGGCCAGGAACCGCATGGCCATGGCGCCGTGGGAATAATCCTCGAGGATCATCTTGCCGGCCTTATAATTCCTCTCCATGTTGATGTCGATCTTCCCGGCCATTTCGCCCCAGCCCGCCCAGTCTGTTTCATTGATTTTGATTGCGTTGACGGCATTGAGGAGCCAGGTGCACTGGCTGCCGTGACGGTCAACGACGTGAAGGTCCTTGATTCCCTGCCTGGCCGTCTCCCAGGCAAAGGCAAAGGGGTTTCTGTTGAAACCGGTAAACCCGCTGAAGGCGACCTGGATCCCGTCATGCATGTATTTCTTGACCGCACCTTCGAGGGTCAAGATTTCGGCTTTTTTAACCTTTGAACGAATTCTTGGCATAATTACCTCCTTTGTTGATTTTTATACCCCCTGAAAACACTAAGGAAACAATTTGATCTGTGAGTGTGTCACCCCCTTTCCTTTCTTTGGATATCGTGTCCTTGCGAATCATCACGTTGTTGGTCGTGGATCATGATGACAGGAGCAAAGCCTTCATCAAGCATGGCGCCAGAGGCTTGCTGCTGATTTATGAAAAAACGATTAAATCCGGGAGATGAAATAAAAAGGGACAACCTGAATGCTGTTGTTTTCGTGAGAGATGAATTCCGTCGCATCATGCCTGCAATCGAGTGAGGGCCGGTCAATGACCGCTTCCGTTAGATTGATCAGATTAAAGTAAAAAGGCGCGTGCAACCGCCCCCTATCAAACCATTGGTCGTTGGTTATGGAAATAGGCTTTGAATTCCGAAAAGCAATCTTTTGCCGTGGTGCGATTAAACTTGTTGACTTATAGTTAATCCTGCCTGAGTTGTCAAGAAAAAATAAAAAAATACAAAGCCAGCCCGATTTCATGATCATGCCTGTTTTTTTCTTGATTTTCTCAATTTTCTGTCCATTTCAGCGGCCAACTTTTCCCGGAAATCCTGGGGAATGCCGTCCCGGATTTCTTCCAGCGGGATCTGCAGGACTTCACAATAGGCATGCGCAAACCCTTCATAAAGCGGAATCAGATACCGCAGGCCGCCGTCGGGGCTACCCATTCTGAGTTCCTCCTCGACGATGGCGCGGATGAACGCATCTTCGGCCAACCGGAGGGTTGATCGCTTGAGGTAATCCAGATAACGCTCCGGGGTCGCCTGCATGTTCTCCCGGAGCCGGCTCAATTGCAGAAACACCAGATAGCAGTATTCCGCCCTTTGTCTGACTTCGTTTTCAGGCAGCATCATCTGTCCCTAATTTTCCCTCCATTCCTCATGATTTGCGCGCCTTGCCTGCGGAGCTTTTTACGCAGCCGTCGTTTTCGGCTCATTTTTCTACTTTTTTACGAGTTCGTCATTCCCGGACCTGAAACAATCGCGGTCCCTTTCTGGTTCTATCGAAACAGAATGCTTCCATGCCCGGCACAATGACGCGCACGGTGGGAAGGCCGACGTCGGGCCGCGTCAGATCCACCGTAATCAGACGTTCGTACCCGCGGGATTGCAGGATGCCTGCCGACTTTTTGATGTCCTCGAGCAGGTCGTCATGATAACCGATTTCCATATCAGCGAGGGCTTTTTCCGCATGGGCGTAGAACCGGAAGTCCTCCTCCACGCTGTCCATGAAGTAATAGGCCGGAAGATCTTCCCGGAGTCCATCGAATCCGTACTTCTGAATGAACAGGGCGCGGGTCGTCGCCACTTCCGTCAGGGCGCGAGCCATGGCCACCTTGGGATCCAGATGCGCGCCGAAACCGTCGATAAGAATCATGCTTTCCTGCTCCAGATCCTGAGAAAAGGCTGCAATCACCGGAATCCCGATATCCGAGGTAATGTTCTTGGCTACGATTTCAATATTGGCCCGGTTGAATTTGTCGACAATGTCCAGCAAGAACTGATTTTCCTGTCGATCCTCAATGGCAATGGCATCACATGCGTTGCCGGAAAATTTGGCGATGCTCCAGGCGTCTCTTTCGATGACCTCCATGAGCCCGTGAAAGACGGCCTCCTCCATCGTATTTCCGGAGGCGATCCCGTCGGTGTGGCTATTGATCAGAGGCTTGTCATCCAGATGGAAAGGGTGATAGACAGTGCAGGCGGGTGTTAGAATCTCCTCGCGGCCGATCAGGTCATATCCGCTGACCCAGTGAAAAACGTCATCCGGAGCGTATTGACTGAACTGGGGCAGGATCAGGGCAGAGGGATCAAGAACGGCGATGCGCTTTTTCTTCAGGTTTTTGTAGCTGTCCAGAACGAGGCGGCCGTGATATTCATCCCTGAATTCGGAACAATACCGTTCAATGGCTTCCATGGTCAGCGAGACCTGGGCCTGAACTGCAGTGAATCCCTTGCCGGTATGCCAGGTCTTTGACTGATCGGGCCGGATCCGGTAGCAGGTAAAAACAGGAAGGCCGATGCGATCCAGAGAAGTCGCATCCTGGAAGGATTTCATCCCCAGTTTTTCCTTCATGCCTTCTACGAAGCGCAGCGTATCGGTCGGCGTCCTGGAGCGGTGGGTTTCCAGAATGTAAACTTTCGGACAAGGTTTGAGAGCGATCTTCGCCATTGTACGGGCTCCTTTTCTAAAACCAGGTTTATCTGAAATGGTGTCCCCTATATCACGCAAAACAACTCACCTCAAGCCCATATCACGCTGCGCACAATGCCGCTGCATCATTCCCTGATGATACTCATTCAGCGACGACTTTATTGTTTTTCCGCTTGCAGCAACCGGCGAACAATGACAAGGTTGCGCGGCATGACCAAGCTGTCAAAAAGAATTTACCGGAGATGCCCGGCGCCGGATCAGGACATCTATGGCCGTTGAGACGAAGATGAAGTCTCAGGAATATCAAGTATTTAAGTAAAAACAGCATGCCGTGAAAAAGGAGACCACAACCATGATCTTGCCATTAGAGGGCGTCCGGGTGTTCGACCTGTCCTCGCTGTTACCCGGATCGCTCTGCAGCCAGATGTTGGCAGACCTTGGCGCCGATGTCCTGAAGATCGAAAATCCGCGGGGGGGAGACGGATTCCGCAAGATGCCCCCCCTCGTGAAAACACTTGGCAGCTATTTCCATATCGTCAACCGCAACAAACAGGCCATGACCCTGGACCTGCAGGATCCGGCAGGCCGCGATATCTTTTTGAAGATGCTTCCAAAAGCAGACGTTTTGATCGACTCCTTTCGTCCGGGAGGAATGGAACGCATCGGTCTGGGGTATGACGCTTTGAAGGAGATTCATCCGCAGCTCATCCACTGTTCGCTGACCGGCTTCGGACAGGACGGACCTTACCGGGATTGTCCCTCTCACGACATCAACCTGCTCGGCCTGTCGGGAATCCTCGACCTGCTGGGCGAAAAGAATGGTCCGCCCGTGAGCCCCGGCGTCCAGTTCGCAGGCGCCGGCGGCGGCCTGAACGCCGTCATAGGGATTCTGGCGGCCCTGCTCAAGCGTGAACGCACGGGCAGCGGGGAGCATATCGATGCGGCGCTCCTCGACGGACTGACCCCTTTTCTGGGGCTGGTCATGTCCACCTATCTGACAACGGGTGTCCTGCCGAAACGCGGGGAAACCCTCGTGGGCGGCGGCTATGCCTTTTATCATATCTATCAAACGGGCGACGGGAAATATCTGGCGCTCGGATGTCTGGAAGAAAAATTCTGGCAGGGTTTCTGCTGCGCCATCGGGCGGGAGGATTTCATCCCCGACCAGTTCGCGACGGGTCCGCGTCAGGAGGCCCTGATTGCCGAGGTGAGGCGGATCCTGATGCAAAAAACAAGACAGGAATGGATGGCGCAGATGGCGGAATACGAGACCTGCGTCACACCGGTCAACACGCTCGAGGAGGCCCTGCAGGATCCCCATATTCAGCAGCGGGGGGCCTGGTTCAGGGCGCATCATCCCGTGGACGGCGAGATCGGCCAGCAGGGATTTCCGCTCAAGTTTTCCAATGATCAGCCCGGATGGCGGACGCATCCGCCTTCTTTCGGGGAACACACGCTCGAAATCCTGCGCGGAATGGGCTATGCCGAGGCCGCCATCGACGATCTGGCCGCCCGCGGCGTTATATAAAAATGCTAAATGATTGACCTTACTATAATACACTAATATTGATGTTGACAAATGATGTTATTCTCTATAGAGTTCTACGAAACGGCTACAGGTCAATGTCCGGAATGAAAAGAAAAACAAATTTTGATCAATATCTCGAAGAGCAATTGAAAAACGAAGACTTTGCCGACCGTTTTAAAAAAGCCGGTGAGGCATGGGATGTTGCCCTGAAGCTGGTATTGCTGCGAAAGGAATCCGGATTGTCCCAGAAAGAACTGGCTCAGCAGGCGGGCACGACCCAGCAGCAGATCAGCCGCCTGGAATCACCGTCCTATGAAGGCCACTCTCTGAGTATGTTGCGACGGGTTGCTGCGGTCCTCGGCGCTACGGTGCGTATTGAGCTGAACCGCGGGAGGCAGCAAAAGCG
>JAUSOK010000190.1 GCA_030656035.1 Syntrophales bacterium | reverse complement strand
ACCCAGGGCCTCGAAAAAAGGGTCTATGAGCGATTGGCGGACATGGGCTTCCTTGACCCCAGGGGCGAGGAATGACTGCTGGTTCGTAGCGAAATACTGACACAGCTTTGCAACTTCATCTTTGCCTTGGTCGAATGTCTTACTCATAAGTGCTCAATCCTTATCCCCCGTTACCGGCAACATTCAGTCGTCCAACGCCAGCATGAGCGGGAGGTGGGCGCCCTTTTCCACCGATCCGCTCCATGCAGTGGTTAGCGGCCGTTTTGCGCACTTTGAAATGAACTACCCCGCAGCAAGCTACGGGGTATCCAAGACGGCGAGGAACGAAGCAAGCTTCGGGGAATATGACCCGGAGAGATTCAATGGGCAGTGCTTTACGGTCACAAGTCGTCACCATGCTCGAAGGGTGGTTCCTTTGCCCCTATATACCAGGAACGCAATTCGACAGGCAATTCGCTTTGGTCCTTTACATACAACCTGCCTCTCCCAACGAATGCTTCCAAGTACTTCAGGGTATTACCTACTTTCTCAACTACCTTGGGGTCGTCGCTATTACTGAACAGCGAACGGGTTCCTTTCTCGACAACTAGGTTCCAGCGCCAATTCAGGGTTTTCAACGACTTTGTCGTCCCGTCTTTTAACGGAACAGGATACTCAAATAGGAGGTCATTGAGAATCGGATACTCGTCTTTGTCGATGGTCTCAAAAACTGCCGGGAATCTTTCGACGACTGAAGCGTCTATCGATACACCAATCCAGTTCTGACAGCCCTCAAGTTCGTATGCCTTTGCCAAGGCTTTGCCAACAAAGACATTAATATCTGGGTTTTGGTACAACTCCCCGTAGGCTATGCCGCCGCGGAGAGGAGTGCCAGCGCCCATGAAGAGCTGTGAAAGCCGCCATGCATACAATAGGAGTTTCATACAACTCATGATGTCCTCGTCGCGAGAGACCAAAATAATAGAGTCTGAAAAAACATATTGCGCGCACCAGGGGACGTTGCTCGGGTGGTCTCTGAACAATGTTGGAGTCTGATCTGTCGAATCATACCTGCGGTTCATGAAGTGTGAGTCGCGTATTCGCTGCTCGTAGTCACGTGCAAGTTCGAGAAGAGGCGTGTTGAGCAGCTTATCTCTGAACCCGAGAATATCCAGAAAAGCCACTGTTCTCATAGGAATGTCCACGTGCTCGGTCATGTTCAAACCTCTTTCACTTCGCTGCTAACGGGGCAAATCAGCCGCGCGGCTTTTTGCGTCGGCTGCATTTGCATGGTTATGCAATCTTCATAATCCTGCTGTTGAAATTATATGTAAAGCAGTTTGATTATTTACCATAGAATGATTAGCCACAGAAGTATAATTTTGTTGAATAAAATCAATTTGATTCCCACTCGAATAATCGTTAACCCAACCAACAGTCATTCCTGAAGATCTCGTTGCACAAATAATAATACTGCAACCAGCGTTGACAAAATCAGATAGACTTTGTTTTAGACGACTACTTGGATCACCTTGGCTTTCAATGCCTACTTTATGGCCATTTATAACCATGGTTGCTTTTATATCAATGGTATTTGGAATGAGCACATTTACCCTGGCATTAGGGTATTTATTTTGTAGGAGTTGAAATACAAGCTTAATAGTATCGGTTTTTCCAGAAGACCCTTTTCCTTTAAGTGCTATAAAGTGACTCACATGACCTCCTTAATTAATATAGTGTGTGCATAATGGGGAGCTAAGGGGCGGCGCTCTTTTGCGCCGTCCCGCTTGAGCGCAGGGTTAGATTGCAGTGTAGTCATCTACGCTTCTTCTCTGGGTAATTTTTGCACGCAAAGCAGCTCCACCTCTCTCCCCAATCTTGAAGACGGACAAGTTTTCCGCTTGTGTCATAGCAGTGTTGGCAGAATGGTCCATCTGCTTTGCTTCCATCATATAGCCAGTAGGAGGAGCCATCAAAGGTCAGCTGCCCCTTGATTCGCAGAGATTCTTCAAGATTTTTTACTTTCTCGCGAAGCCCGAAGTTCTCTTCCTGGAGCAGGAGTGCGCCTTCTCGAAGAGCCATGATTTGCTCTTGCGCTTCGACGGTAGCACCTTTCTTGAGCAGTTCGACGATGTCTTTGTATGTCGGTAGCGCCATTAAATTTCCTCCGCAATCTAACGTGGCCATCACCGGCGGGAATGGAGCGCAGCGGAAATCCCGTCCGCGTGCATGGCATGGTTAGCCCAATATCATCTTCTTCAGTCTGCCAAACAGCGTAGGTGTGCGTACACCTGCCGCATTCCTCAAGTGGCTGAATTGAGTCGAAGTCATGAGGGCACGGGCATCGTCGGCAATCCTCGCCTCGCCTCGGTAGGTTTCCATCGCACTGCGAATGCTTCGCTGTATTGCTTTTGCTTGATTGCGACACGCATCCAGCACTTCGTCAGGTGAGAGTTCTGGCGTATCAACAGACAGCAGAAGAGCCTCAAACTGTATCATGAACTCCAGCAACCGGTCCTTCTCGCCGTGGGTGGCCTTGGCAAGGTCCAAAATCTGCGTTGGCTGGAGCTGCCCTGTACCAAAGATATAGAAATTGGCGTCCAGTATGCCAGACATGGCAAGAAGTGAGGTTTCGTCCGGAAACGAGGAGGCGTAGCGTGCCTTCAGCTCTATGTAGTATTTCGTCGTCATTGTGGCTATCAGGGTGAAGTTGCTTTCTTCCCCGATCATTTGGAGGAAGTCACTCCCGAGGTAGATGTTGCCCTCCGAACCCTCCTCGACGGCGACCTCCAAACTCCGCCCCGTCTGCACAATGTAGTTGCGCACGAGATTGAAGTAGTAGCAGGCACGTAGGCTGCCGTCGGGATTCTTAATGTCGCTTTTGCTCATGTCTTCAGATGAATCGACATCGAAACCAAAGAGTTCAGCGATGGCGTTGGCGGCTTCCTCCTGGTCAACGGATGGGTTGAGAGACGCCTCCTGTTTGTCGTTGAGCCATGCTAGCACATCGGGAAAACCAGCAAGCAACCAGAGAGGTGCCCGGATGGGGCGATTTACGATTGAAACGTACTGATTGACTGATGGGGTAGTTGGAAGGGAAGGCTTCTCTCTACCGAACAGATCGGCCATCGTCGGCATTCCTCGAGTCATAAGCGCACACAGATTCCCGCCGAACTTCTGAGGATCAATCTTGAATTCGACCATGAGGGAAACCACATCATCGACTTCGTGTGAAGTCACGAGTGTCTCTTCCAACTCATCAGCAGCCAGCATGTTGTGCCATACTTGTTCGATTATCATATTCGCCTCGGCTAACACAAAAATCACGCGCCGCTGTAAGCGGTCACGTGGATTGATTTGTTATACAAAAATTAATAGAATGGCTCTTTTTCACCAGAATTCCCATGACTTAAATAAAATCGCTGATGATCTGCAACGCAAATCCAATAATGATAAACAATAAGGCTGCTTTTGCATATTTATCATATTTCTTTGCTTTGATTATTTCGGTTTCATCGGTTTGTTCACAGATTAAATATTGATGTCCTTGCCTACTTATTGACTCAGGTAAGCCAAATTTCCAAAGGAGCAATACTCCAACGATATCAGAAATCAGGCCACAAGCGTTGATAAGGCGCGACAAGTTTGAACAGATGTATTCTTCCATTTATACCTTTTTTTTGTTCATTCAATACAAAGTATAACGATTAATATACGAACTTCGCTTTTTCCGATAATTTGGATATCATCATAACACGAGCACCGTCTTACAAAAAAATATATTGCATGATTACAAAATGATACATGCTCATGTCACTTCGGATAGCATGATAATAAGGACTGAAAACGAACTTCGTAAAATATGGAGAATTTGTCCATACCGCCCTGAAAGAGTCTTTTAGAGGTATCTTAAACTATTACGAATTATCACACGTAATATTGAATATCCCTTATTGCTACCGGATGCGGGCGCCGGTTTTGGGATCGCGGTCGAAGCCCACGAGCGTCAGACCAGATTCCGTGTCGGCGGCCAGCAGCATGCCGTGGGATTCGACGCCCATGAGCTTTGTGGGCTTGAGGTTGACGATACAGACGATGTTTTTGCCGACGATATCTTCGGGCTTGTAGTCTTTGGCCATCCCGGCGACGATGGTCCGTTCCTCGCCCACATCGATCTTCAGCTTCAGGAGCTTGCTCGATTTCGGGACGGCTTCCGCCGCCAGGACCTTCGCAACCCGCAGGTCGATCTTCTCGAAGTCCTCATAGCTGATTTCCGGTTTCAGCGCGGGCATTTCCGGTTTTTTCGCTTCCATTTTTTCTTCCTTTTTGAATTCCACCCGTGGGAACAGCGACTCGCCGCGCGTCAGGACGCTGCCGGACGGCAGGCCGCCCCAGCGGCGGATGCGATCAAAGGTTTGTCCCGCCATATCGGTGATGCCGATCTGATCCATGATTTTTTTCGCCGACGACGGCATGAAAGGGGTGATCAGAACGGCAATGACTCTCAAAGATTCCAGCAGGTTGTAGATAATGGTCGCCAGCCTGGCCTTGTTGGCTGGATCTTTGGCCAGCGTCCAGGGCTCGCGCTCCACGATGTACTTGTTCGTGACATTGATGAATTCCCAGACGGCCATCAGGGCCTTGTGCAGGGCCAGACCCTCAAAGCATGCTTCCACTTCCGCAACGGCCCGGCTTGCCGTCTCGACCAGAATCCGGTCTTCATCGGCTGGCGCCTCCGGCGCCGGGGCCTTTCCGTCGCCGTACTTCAGAGCCATTGTCAGGCTCCGGCTGACCAGATTGCCGAGGTCGTTGGCCAGGTCGGCGTTGATCCGCTGGACGAAGCTTTCCTCGCTGAAACTGGAGTCGAGACCGAACACCATATCCCTCAGCAGGAAATAGCGGAACGCGTCGAGACCGTATTTGTCTTTCAGATCGAGGGGCTTGACGACATTGCCCAGGCTCTTTGACATCTTGCTCTGGTCAACGTTCCAGTAACCGTGAACGTTCAGATGCCGGTAGGGTTCGATCCCGGCCGCCTTGAGCATTGTGGGCCAGTAGATGCCGTGCGGCTTCAGGATGTCCTTTGCGATGAGATGCTGGACCGCAGGCCAGAAGGTTTTGAAATGCTCTGCGTCCGGATAGCCCAGGGCGGTAATATAATTGATCAGGGCGTCGAACCAGACGTACGTCACGTAGTTTTCGTCAAAGGGCAACGTAATGCCCCAGGTCAGCCGCGTCTTGGGGCGGGAGATGCACAGATCCTCCAGGGGCTCCCGCAGGAACGCCAGGACCTCGTTCTTATAGCGCTCCGGGCGAATGAAATCGGGGTGATCGTGGATGTGCCCGATCAGCCAGTCCTGGTATTTGCTCATGCGGAAGAAGTAGTTGCTCTCCTGGCGGAATTCCGGTTTGCTCTGATGGTCGGGGCAGCAGCCGTCCACGAGCTCTTTTTCCATGTAGAACCGCTCGCAGCCGACACAGTAATGGCCTTCATAGTGTC
>JAUSOK010000189.1 GCA_030656035.1 Syntrophales bacterium | reverse complement strand
CTTCGATCCCTGATCGAACGGTTTCTCAGAGAACTACCGTCAATTTATGGGGCAAGGTGGCTACTTGCAGGGCAAAATAACGCCGCTTATTGTTAAAGAACAGATAGATAGACTCTCTTAAATGTGTGCGAAAGTTGAGTTTCTTATCTTTTCATAGATCAGTGACCGGCTTTTAACCTTATAATCATGTCGAATTTAACCTGAAGGGTGAGAATTATGAATATTATCGTCTCCGGATCACTGGCATACGATCGGATCATGGATTTCCCAGGGAGCTTTTCGGACCATATTCTGCCGGAGAAGATCCACGTTTTGAACGTCTGTTTTCAGGTTGACGGCATGAAGGAAAAATTCGGCGGCACTGCCGGCAATATCGCCTATGCGCTGACCCTGATGGGCGAAAAGCCCGTCATCTCCGCTGCGATTGGTTACGATTATCACCGGTATTTCGAATGGTTTTTGAAGAATGGCATTAATGCAGGAAGCATCCGGATTATCGAAGACGAATGTACGGCAGGCGCCTACATCACGACTGACCGCGCCGACAACCAGATCACGGGATTCAACCCGGGCGCGATGAGATATTCCTCTCTGCTGGATTTTAACAAACTCTCCCCGAAGGAAACCGTCATGATCGTGGCGCCCGGCAATTTTGAAGATATGGTGAATTATCCGCGCGCCTGCAAAGAAAGAGGGATTGACTATATCTTCGATCCCGGTCAATCTCTGCCCATGTGGGATGCCGAAGACTTGGCCCGGGCCATAGAGGGATGCCGGATACTGATCGTCAATGATTACGAGCTGGATCTGGTCATGCACAAGACCGGCCTGAACAAGAAAGCGCTGCTGGGCATGGCCGGGGCGATTATAACGACTCTGGGAGAACAGGGTTCACGGATATCCACGGCGCACGGAGAAACAGGTGTTCCCGTTGTCCGGGCAAAGAAGGTCGAGGACCCGACAGGCGCCGGCGACGCCTACCGGGGCGGCCTCGTCAGCGGCCTCGTCCGCGGCAAAACCCTTGAAGCAAGCGCCAGGATGGGCAGCGTCTGCGCCTCTTTCGCCGTGGAGTGTTACGGCACGCAGGAATACCGCTTTACCCCGGAAGAATTCAACAGGAGATTAAACGGCTGCAATTGATAGATCGGTACAGATGTCCGGCAGGTAAAATGAAACTGAACCAGAAGGAATTTGACCGGGCCGTCCGGCGTGCGCTTGACCGCATCCCTGATGAAATCCGGGCGCATCTGGACAATGTGGTCATCACGGTGCGCCAGTGCCCTTCACGGGAAATGCTCGATGAGCTGGGCATGACGCCGGACGACCCGCCATTGGGCCTCTACCAGGGCGCCTCCCTGATGGAGCGCTCCGTCTTTGCGCCGCCCCTGTATCCCGACGCCATCTTCATCTTTCAGGAGCCCCTGGAGCGGATGTGCGAGACCATCGAAAAATTGGAGGAGGAAATCGAGATCACGGTCGTCCATGAAATCGCTCACTATCTTGGCATTGAAGAGGAGCGGCTGACGGAACTGGGATATGGTTGACGGCTGCGTAAAAAGTCCGGATGCTGCGGGGACATGACGCAGTCGTGTCCCCATACTGCATCCTTCCCTTCGGCTGGCTCAGGGCAGGCTCTTTGCCGGTCATGGTGAGCCTGTCGAACCATGCGCGCCTTGCCTGCGGACTTTTTACGCAGCCGTCGTTTTCAGCGAGTTCGTCAAAACATCATTAAATCGGAAAATATGGAGGTAATATCAGATGAAAATCATTTTGTTGGGAGCGCCCGGGGCAGGGAAGGGCACTGTTGCCAAACTGCTCACCGAAATGGACGGATCGGTCCAGATTTCCACGGGCGACATCCTGCGCGCCGCGGTCAAGGAAGGGTCGGCGTTGGGACGGGAAGCAAAAGGCTATATGGATCGCGGCGATCTCGTGCCGGATGAGCTGATCATGAAAATCATGGAAGTCCGCCTGCAGCAGCCGGATTGCCGGAAAGGGTTTATTCTGGACGGGTTTCCGCGCACGATTCCCCAGGCCGAAGCCCTGAACATACTGCTGGAAACGCTGAATATCCAGCTTGATAGCGTCGTCAACCTCGAGGTGCCGACCGATGTCATCCTGGATCGCCTGACGACGCGCCGGACCTGCGCCAACCCCGAATGCCAGGAGATTTACAATATCAAGAGCAACCCGCCCACCGCCGACGGAAAATGCAAAAAATGCGGGACGCCGGTCGTGCAGCGGGACGACGAAACGGAGGCCGCGATCATGAACCGCCTCGATACCTACAATAAAAAAACCTCGCCGTTGATCGGATTTTATGAGTCCCGGGGCCTGTTGAAGAATTTTCTTTCGCTGAGCAGCAAGGACACGGTCGCACAAATCGGCAAAACGCTGTCCCGATAGCTCATGATTGATTACGACAAGGAACTAAACGAGCAACAGCACCGGGTGGTCATGGAGGCGGGAGGGCCGCTGCTTGTGATCGCCGGCGCCGGCAGCGGCAAGACCCGGACCCTCACCTTCCGGGTGGCCCGCCTGATCGAATCCGGCGTCAGGCCCGATAATATCCTGCTGGCGACCTTTACCAACAAAGCCGCCCGTTCGATGCTTGCACGGGTTAACCAGATCATTGCGCAGGACATTAACCGCCTGTGGGGAGGGACATTTCATCATATCGCCCATCGGATTCTCCGGGCGAACAGCCATCTTCTGGGCTACGAGCGCAACTTTACCATCATGGACTCGGAAGACGCCCGGCAGCTCATGAATGCGTGCATTTCCGAAGCGGCGATCGATCCCGGGGCGGATAAATTTCCCAGAGGGGACATCTTGCGGGATATCGCCAGCCTGGCGGCGAATACCGAATCTTCCTGTGAGCAGGTCGTTTTCGGCCGCTATCCCTTTTTTTTCCATCAGATGGAAGGGATCCAGTCCGTGATTTCGGCCTATCACCGGCGCAAAAAGGCCCTGAATATCATGGATTTTGACGACCTTCTGCTTAACTGCCGGAAGTTGCTGGCGGAGCATCCGGAGGTTTCACAGGCCTACGCCGGCCGCTTTGAGCACGTCCTGGTCGATGAATATCAGGACACGAACATCATCCAGGCGGATATGGTGGACCTGCTGGCGTCGGTGCATCGGAACCTCATGGTGGTCGGAGACGATTCGCAGAGCATCTATTCCTTCCGGGGCGCCCATTTTGCAAACATCATGAAGTTTCCGGAAAAGTATCCGGAATGCAGGATTTTCAAACTCGAAACAAACTATCGCAGCACGCCGGAAATCCTGCACCTGGCTAATCTGAGCATCGTCAACAACGAACAGCAGTATCACAAGGAGCTCAAAGCCGTGCGGAGCCGGGGCGTCCGTCCGATCCTCGCGCCGACGCGCAATGTCCTGCAGCAGGCCGATTTTGTCTGCCAGCGCATACTCGAACTGATGCGCGACGGCGTCGACCTGCACGACATGGCGGTGCTCTACCGGGCGCACTATCATTCCATGGAACTCCAGATGGAAATGACGCGGCGCGGAATTCCCTTTGAAATCCGCTCCGGCATCCGTTTCTTCGAACAGGCCCACATCAAGGATGTGACCTCTTTCATGCGCATCGTTCTGAACCCCTTTGACGAACTGGCCTGGAGGCGAATCCTCGGGCTTTATCCGAAAGTGGGAAAGGTCACGTCAGAAAAGGTGTGGATGTACATCAGCCGGCAGGATAAGCCGCTCGCGGCGGTCCTGACGGAGGCGTTTCCCAAAGCGGCCCACAAATCGGCGCAGCCCGGCCTCCAGAGCTGCCAAAACACATTCCGGCGAATTCTGGAGGCTAACTCTGCGGGAAACAATCCTGCTGAAATGATTGACAATATTATGCAAAGCGGCTACCGGGAACTGTTGCGGCAACGATTTACGGACAGCATATCCCGGCTGGAGGACCTCGATCAATTCATCCTTTTCGCTGATAAATTCGGTTCGCTGGAAGAATTCATCAATCAACTGGCCCTGCTGACCAATATGGCCGAGGAGGGCGATGCGGACATGGATTCCAAAACGGACAATCGGGTGGTGCTCAGCACGATCCATCAGGCCAAGGGGCTGGAATGGTCCGCTGTATTTATCATCTGGTGCGCCGAAGGGATGCTGCCGCTGCAGCGCGCATTGAAGGAGCCCGATGGAGAAGCGGAGGAAAGGCGTCTGTTTTACGTGGCTGCCACGCGGGCGAAAGACCAGCTCTACTTGTGCTATCCCGTCTTTGATTACACGCGGGGCATGGGCAACCTGCCCCTAAGCCCGTCGCGCTTCATCCGGGAACTCAGCCCGGCCGCCCTCAGGGCGAAAGACCGCCCCTATGAGCAATGGACGATCGACGAGTATTGACAACTTCGTAAAAAGTCCGGATGCTGCGTTGCGCTGCATCCTTCGTCATTGCGGCATACGCCCAAATATCCATCATTCCTAAGAATTTGCACACCAGGCCTGCGGAGCTTTTTACAAAGCCGTCGTTTTCGGATTATTTTTGGTTCATCCGGTTCATGTGTACTTTATGATTTGAGAAGGCATTATATGCCCCCAGGACGGCCCTCTTTTTACACCTGCCTTATCCGCACCCTTGATATTACGAAAGGTCATTCATTTTTTATTGAAGTCAAGAATGGTGGCTGATGAGCTTGTGTAGCACCTTTCACCCCGTACTGCTCAGGCGCGAGGGCAGAAAAAGTGGAATGAGGTGGTTATTGACACCATCTACGAGTCAGTTAGAGCGGTGATCCGAAAGTATTGAAGAGTACCGATTGAAACTTGCTACATACGCTTGTCGGTCGGGTTGATTGGTTAGACATTTTTTTATTGGAGGTAATATGAAACATTCCAATCCATCGCAAGGCAAAATCTTCCCGTGGCGTTACCTTCACGTTATTTCTGGAAATGAGATAGAAATAACAGTATCGCATTTATACACGACCATCCGCATAAACGAAAGATATTATTACTTTCGTGTTGAAGATGGGATATTTGATGGGACGAGTATGGATAAGACGGTTAAGCCTTTTCCTGATCCTTTTCCCACTCACGAGCACCATCTTCAGTCGTCTTGATACCGACTTGTTTGATGTGCCCCTTTGGCCATTTCTGTTGATGCTCTTGTTCGCGCCGCTCAAGATCATCAGTGATGCCACTGTGGACAATTTTATTGCCTATTTTGTAATGGTACTTGTAGATACCGTTCTTGTCAAGCGGCAACTGGCTTATAGTTGGGATCATACTTTTTCCCGGATTTCAGGACTCCAAAGATAACGTGAACCAGTTTCCGCATAATCGCACAGACTATAACTTTACCATTTTTAC
>JAUSOK010000181.1 GCA_030656035.1 Syntrophales bacterium | reverse complement strand
TCCCATCGAGCCGTTTACCTTGTTGAGTTCACGAATGAATTTATAGCGGGAAATGTTGAGTAATCTGGCTGCTTTGGACTTGTTACGTCCAGTCATATTGAGTGCATTTTCCAAAATGGCCTTGTTCATTTCCCGGGCCATTCTTCCGGTCACCCGCTCATAATCAATGCCTTCAGACGTCACAGCCGGCATCCATTGCAGGATGGGAATCTTCGCTTCCGCCTGATCGATGGCTGCTTTCATTTCTACGGGGAGATTGTCCGCCGTGATCGTGTTACCGGAATGCTTCAGAATCATGACCCGCTCGATGATGTTCTTCAATTCCCTGACATTGCCCGGCCAGGTGTAGTTCTTTAGAATCAACTCCGCATCGCGGCTGAACCCACGGATGTTTTTTTTGAACTTCTCATTGAATTCATCCACGTAATACTGAGCCAGCAGCATGATGTCCTCCGTCCTCTCCCTCAGGGTCGGAATCACGATGGGAACCACGCTGACGCGGTAAAAAAGATCTTCCCGGAATGTCCCTTCGGCGACCATTCGGGCAAGATCCTGATTGCTGGAAAAGATAAACCGTACATCGACGGGAACATTGTCTGTCCCACCCAATCTGCGGATGTAACCGTCTTCAAGCATTCTTAGAAACTTGGCCTGCAGGTGAATGTTCATATCCCCGATTTCGTCCAGAAGCAGCGTTCCCCCGCTGGCATACTCCAAAAGTCCGATTTTTCTTTTTCTTGCGTCGGTAAAAGCGCCGGCTTCATATCCGAACAGCTCACTCTCGAGCAGTGTTCCCGGAATCGCGGCACAGTTCACATCAACAAAGTGCTTCGCGCGGCGGTTGCTCTGCCGGTGAATGGCCCGCGCAATGAGCTCTTTTCCCGTCCCGCTCTCGCCCTGCACCAGAACATTCGTGTTGTGGCCGGCAACATCTTCGATCATACGGAAGATATCCATCATTTTATCGGATTGACCCAGAATATCGTGGAACCCCAGCAGCATGTCCTCCCGCTGCTTGAGATTTTCCACTTCGGTTTTCAGGCTCTTAGCTTCGAGGGAAAGCAGGGAATGCATGATCGCGTTATCATAGGCCGTTACGGCATTTCTTACAAGAATATCCAGGATATTGATTTGATCCGAGAGATAAGCGCCGGTCTTTTTCGCCAGATATAAAGCCCCGCGGAACTTCTCTTTGATATGCAGGGGAATGGCAATCTCCACGGGAAAACCCGCAAAAAGCGGCGACAGGGGAGACGGGCCCGATGAGGCGTTTCTGATTACATGGGTATTGTCGTCGATGGCCCGTGTAATAATGCTCTGCTTCACTTTATCATTGCCGGTGGCTTTATCGCCGATAAAAACCTTTTCCCCGTCATAAAAAAAGCAGCGGTTCTTGGCCATATCCAGAAAATAGACAGCCACCCTGTCCGCAGCAGAGATTTCCAAAGCGCTTCGCGAAAGGATCTCCATGATGCGATTGTCAAGCACATAGCTTGAGTTCATCTCGGAAACCGCATGCTGCAGAATCATCAGCATACGGATCTTTTCGGCATTGGCCTCGAAGAGCCTCGCATTATGAATCATGATGCTGATCTGTCCGGCATAGGCCTGAAAAAGGCTGATTTGCTCCGGATAAAAATTTGTTTCATTTTGCCGCCAGGCGGCCAGGATCCCGATGACATCCTCCCCGGCTTTCAGCGGCGCACAGAAGATCGACCCCTGATTATAGACTTTCGTCAGCATCCGGTCGGTATCGGTGATGCGCAAATCCGTTGCAGCATCCTCGATCGTTATGGATTGACCGGATTTCACGACCTTGACGGCCAGACTATCATGCCAGTTCAGGTCAATGGGCACAGTAAAGGCCCTCTGGGCTTCTTCCGGTGTGTAATTTTTTACAACTTTCGCTATCAGATACTGCCTGCTTTCATCGACGAGGCGGATAATTCCCCGGTGAAATCCGATGGTGTCCACCACCTCGTCGAGAATTTTTTTCAAGAACTCATCAACGCTCGCATGTTTGGTCAAGAAGACGCTGATCCGGAAAATGCTCTCCAGCAGCTTGTCCTTGTCAAGAAGCGGCAGAGACGATGCAAGCTCGATCGGTCTGTAGTTTTTTAACTCGATGTTCATAAAGGCATCCTTTTGATCAAAGGCCGTTTATTCGTTTTCTTTTAACGCACGAATGCCATGGACTCAGCTTTTGTCAAACCGGAAAAATTGCATGGAAAAGACAGCCCTGCCCTGGGTTGCGGAGCGTAGATCGGTGGAATATCCAAACAATGCCCTCAGGGGGACCCTGGCCTTGATTTCACTGATGCTTCCTTTGGGGCTGACGGCTTGAATTTCTCCTCGTCTGGCATGGATATCGCCGATTACATCGCCCATGAATTCGCTGGGCGTCAGGACATCCACATTCATGATCGGCTCCAACTGTATCGGATCGGCATGGGCGCAACCGTCTTTAAAGGCGGAACTGGCGGCAACCTTATAGCCCAGAGCCGAAGCCTCCCCCTCCCGGAAGGAACCGCCCACAAGGCTCACACGAACATCTACAACAGGGTAACCCGCCAGACAACCGCTAAGGGCTGATTCGCGAACCCCCTCTTCGATGGCGCCGTAATATTCTTCGGGGATGGCCGTCCCGTCAATCCGGCGGTCAAATTCCAGGCCGCTGCCCCTGCTAAGAGGCTCCAGCACCAGACGCACATGGCCGAAATGTTTCCTTTCTCCCAGCTCCTTTTCAAAACGTCCGTCAATTTCAGTTTTTTTCAGAATGGTTTCGCGATAGACCACCCGGGGCTGACCGATATTGACCCGCGTATTGAATTCGCGGATCAACCGGTCAATGATAATCTCCAGATGAAGTTCGCCCATCCCCGATATCACGGTCTGAGCAGTCTCATCATCATATTTGACCAGGAGGGTCGGGTCTTCTTCCATAAACTTGGACAGAGCCATGGACAATTTTTCCTGATCTGCGGGGGTTTTGGCTTCAATAGCCTGGCTGATAACCGGCTCGTAAATATCAATCGGTTCCAGAAGAATGGGATGGCCTTCATCACATATCGTATCGCCGGTGGTGGTTTCCTTGAGGCCCATTACGGCAACGAGCTCACCGGCGACGGCCTTTTCGATCCGTTCCCGTTTGTTGGCGTGCATTTTCAGGAGCCGCGCAATCTTTTCCTTTTTCTGCTTACTCGCATTGTATATTTCCTGCCCTGCCTGCATTTCCCCGGCATAGATCCTCAGATAGGTGAGCTTGCGACCTTCGTCCTGCATGATCTTGAAAGCCAGCGCCGCCAGAGGCTCCTTATGGCTGCTCAGGCGGGTTTCTTCCGCATGCGTGACGGGATTAACACCCCTGATCGGAGGAATATCCTCCGGAGAGGGCAGGTAGGCGAGTACGGCGTCCAAGACCGGTTGGACCCCCTTGTTTCTCAGGGCCGAACCGCACATAACGGGAACCACTTTCAGGGAAAGCGTTGCTTTCCGGATTGCGCTCACGATTTCTCCGGCAGAAATTTCTTTCCCTTCTAAATATTGATCGGCAAAGTTGTCATCGATCTCTGCCAGGGTTTCGATCATCTGCTCCCGGAATTGCCCGACTTGGGGAAGAAGATCAGCGGGTATGTCTGAATAGTTGAAGGACAAGCCGAGTGTCGCATGATCCCAGGTTACCAGTTGCTGACGGATCAGATCCACAACGCCACTGAAGGTTTCTTCCCGGCCCCAGGGAATCTGGATCGGAAGGGGTCTGGAGTTGAATCGCTTTTCCATCATGCTGATTGTCGCGAAATAATCGGCGCCGACCCTGTCCATTTTGTTAATGAAGGCAATTTTGGGGACGCCATATCTGTCTGCCTGGTGCCAAACCGTTTCAGACTGCGGCTCTACACCGCCCACGGCACAGAAAACCACCACGGCGCCATCCAGAACCCTAAGAGACCGTTCGACCTCAATCGTGAAATCGACATGCCCGGGCGTATCGATGATGTGGATCTCGTGATTTTTCCAGGAGCAGGTCGTCACGGCCGAGGTAATGGTAATCCCTCGCTCCTGTTCCTGCGGCATCCAGTCCATGACGGCTTCGCCGTCATGGACCTCACCCATCTTGTAGGACCGGCCCGTATAAAAAAGGATTCGTTCGCTTACCGTGGTTTTACCGGCATCGATATGCGCAATAATCCCGATATTTCTTGTTCTTGAAAGTTTGGATTTTGAAGCCATCTGCTACCTTGTCTTCACGCGTTGCGATGTGGAAACGGGCGCCATCAATTCCTTGTTGAAGGAAAAGGGATTTCGGATATCAAGATGACCTTTGAGGGACTCCTGTTCCTTTCCTTCAATGAGAATCTTGACCTTCTTGATCTCCGGGATATTCGTGATGAGCGTATTGGTCAGCGAATAAATAGTCGCCATTTCGCTGGCGCTGCCACCGGGATGATTAGCGGCAAGGTTTTTACCAAAATTGATTCTGGCGGTTTGATCGGATTCGATTTTGACGCTGATAATATCTGCCTTGAGGGGGAACGTATTCACCAGGCCGGTCTTGGATCCGTCCACCAGGGCTTTAATGATTTCTTTCGCTTGCCCTTCCATGGTCCTGTCTTTGGGAATGTATCGCTTTTCCGGAAACAGGAAACGCTCGTTCGTATCCGAGAAATAGAGGGTCACCTGCTGTTTCTCCCTGCTTCTTTCCTTCCCTCCCTTGCCGGCTACGGGCGGATAGACGGAATCAAAAAGGGTCAAAAAGAAAAAAACGAGAAAGCCCAGCACACAGGAAACAATCAGGGATAAAATGAGAACCCTGACGCCTTTTCTCTTCTTTTTATTTTTGATGTCAACCGATCGCGCCTGCCTTTTTGATCCCATTGTAAACTCCCATTTTACCTATTTCATCTGCTTCAGATCGTTCAACCTGTTTTGAGCCTTGAGGCCGAATTCGGAGTCAGGGGCTGTTTTGACCAGGGCTTGAAATTGCGTTTTTGCCTCTTCCCAGTCTTTCTTTTTTATATAGCATTCTGCAAGCCAATACTGGGCTTCGGCATAATCCGGCACGGCGGCAATCGCTTGTTTGAAATACTGCATCGCTTCATCCACCCGGCCCATTCCCAAGCTTGCCAAGCCCATATTATTCGCGATGATGGGCATCAGCACCGTGTTGGGTTCCCGCCTCAGCGCTTCATGATACTTGCTCATTGCCGTGGCATAGTCGCCCTTCTGATAATAAGCCCTGCCCATGTTGGACAGGGCGAACGCCGGGGTATCGTAAACAACATTGGCGAGGGCCTTGTTGAAAGCAGCAATGGCCATATCCCACTGACCCGCATTGAAATAGAGAATTCCCAGAAAATTGTGGGCTTCTGAATAATCCGGTTTTAAATCAATCGCTGTCTTAAACGCATCAACGGCTTTTTCTCTGATGCCATTGCCATGATAGGCAATCCCGAGGTAAAAGTGGATGCGCGCATCATCGGGGGTATATTTTTCGGCCTCCAGGAGCTCCTTCAAGGCCGGTATGTATTGATTTGCCTCGATATACGCCTTCCCAAGATTCATGTGCATGTCCGCCTGATGATAATCCCAGGGCGTCTTCAGACAACCCATGAGCAATAGAGATATCAGCAGGATGGCCGGCGATACCTTTATTAACCGTTGCAAAAAACCTCTATTTGCGATTATGATTGCCATTGATCCACCAGTCACTCTTGTCCTTGAACCACCATTCCGAAGAATCCGTCCGCATAATGCACTCAGCCATTTTTTTTGCGTTTTCGGAGCTAAGCCGTCTGCGCGCATAGGCAATCCATTCCGTGCTGTATTTATTTCCCAGATCGCCATATTCTTTCAGCAGAAGGATCAATGCCAATTGGTCCGCATCATGGGCAATGATCGATTCAGGGGTCTGTTGCGCATTGAACTCATCAATGGCAGACTTGATTTCATCTCCGAAAGGAAGGGTTTCTGTCAGCTCCCGCACGGCCTTTTCCTCATTAACGTCCACATATTTTTTGTTGACATAATTCATATCACCAGTTCTCGCTTCTGGAAGATCGTGAAAAAGACACAATTTTAAGACTTTATTTTCATCGGCTTCGGGCAACATTTTACAGAGGGCAAAGGCCACAAAAAGGGTTGTGAGGATATGCTCTGCCACAGACTCGCCCCCGGAACCCAAGAATTGGAACCCGGAACGCGGCGTTTTTTTCAACATGCCTGCTTCGAATAAAAAATTAACGATATCTTTCATGCTACTCTCTCTTTAACATCTTGATGCGATTGCCCATCATCTCCGCGACTTTCCTGATATGCAGTTGCAGGGCGGCAATGCCCTCAGGCTTCATCACAGCCAATTTATCCAGATGCCCCTTCCATTGTTCAAGCATATCAATCTCGTTTTCTTTTAGTTTCCGCTCAAAGCGCGCCTGCACTTCTTTCATGAAGGCGGCCTGGTCTTTGATTTCGACCATGGTTATATCCCCCGATTACTGATGTTTCAACCTAAACTTTATTACTATATCAATTATCCTGAAACTTGCAACCATGAAATATATGAGAGCTTTGCATAACCGGTGAAAAATGGTTCGCAAGCGGCGAATGAAAGATTTTTCGTTGATGGGGACACGACTTCGTCATGTCCCCA
>JAUSOK010000176.1 GCA_030656035.1 Syntrophales bacterium | reverse complement strand
AGATTGTCGCCACACTAATATGTTCAAAGTTAAAAAATTAAGGAATATAAAAAAACAAAACAATATTTAAAGGATATCAACATCAATATTCGTGCATTTAACAAAAAAAGAGGGCAAAAGGGTTTTACGCTGATCGAGCTGATGATCGTTATCGCCATCATCGGCATCCTGGCAGCCATTGCCATCCCGCAGTTCTCCGCCTACAGGCAGAGAGGTTACAACACCGCGTCGAAGTCCGATGCGAAGAACGCCTACACTGCCGCACAGGCCTATTTCAGTGACAACCCGGCCGGTACGCTTGATTTGACCAGTGTTGCCGCCTACGGGTACAGACAGACGGCCAACGTCACGACGACCGTAGCCACCGGGACCATGACTGGACTTTCGATCACGACCACACACGTTAGCAGCGATCCTGCGGTTACCTACACCATCGATACAGGGGGCGCCATCACACCGTAACGGATTTGGTATTTATCTCAAAGGGGTGGGGAAATTCCCTGCCCCTTTTTTTTGAAACGGCTACAGCGCCTGACAAATTTATGGCAAACGTCCGGGGAGGGGATATGTCAACAGCCGGATCAGATGGAGGTCTGTGATAGACGGACAGGCTGTTCCCTGCTGGGAGAGAGGGTGTTTCTTTTGCCGAAAGCCTTGTTCAAATACATCAGCATTCTCCTTCTGAGCGCGGGATTATATTTCCTCTTTGTCGCTCTGTTTTCAAGGGTAGTCGCTGATAATGATCTTTGGGGTTACCTGTCTTTCGGCCGGATTTTCTGGGAAGATGGATACTTCCCTTATGGCGATGTCTTTTCCTACACGCCCACCAAGGCTGTCTGGGTCTACCATGAATGGCTGACGGGCCTATCCTTCTATTTCATCTACAAATATGCCGGTGCTGCCGGATTACAGTTGCTTCGATATATCATCATCCTCGCGACGATTTACCTCATCTATCTGACGGCCGTTAAGCGGGGCGGAACCCCTCTGTTTGCGTGTATTGCCCTGGTCCCTGCGATCCTGCTCATCTCTTTCGGTTATGTGCCTGTCCGGGCCCAGGTCTTCACCTATTTCTTTTTCATCCTGACGGTCTATCTGCTGGAGAGCGCCAGGAAGGGGAACCGATGGACCATTCTGGCGTGGCTGCTGCCGGTACAGATTTTATGGTGCAATTTTCATGGTGGTTTTGTGGCCGGCCTGGGCTTGATCGGCCTTTATGCCATGGGAGAAGGTCTGTCAGGCAGGAAGTATATCCCCATTTTAATTGCAGGTGTCCTTGCCGCGTCGCTTACCGTGATTAATCCATACGGTTTTTCTTACTGGGCTTATACCGTCGATGCCCTGTCCATGCCCCGGCCGGAGATTGATGAGTGGGCCTCCGTTTTGACCGCGATCAAGCGAGACATATACGGGGTCCCGATTTATGTCTTTGCTGTCATGTCTTTTTTAAGCCTGCTGGGCTGCCTTTGCCGCCGGCGGAAGGATTATACGGATATCCTGGTGACCGCGATTATCATTTATATCGGGGTCAGTCATGTCAGGCACAGCATCTTCCTGGGGTTGATTTTCGGGGCCTACATCCCGGTTGTCTTATCCGAGCATTGGAACATATTGCGGGCAAAGAGCGCATTTTTTCAGCGTCGTCACTGGTTTCCCGGAGCCGCTCTCGTCGTTCTGTTATTAATGACCTATCTGTGTATCAACCCTTTTCGGGCATTGATGCTCGCTCCCAGTTTCAAAATTGTCACACCGCAATCCAATTTTCCCGTCGGCGCCGTCAAATGGGTCATGCAAAATAATGTAAAAGGGAATATCCTGCCCCATTTCGACTGGGGCGAATTCCTGATCTGGCACTTGTACCCGGCCTGTCGTGTCGCCATGGACGGGCGTTATGAAACGGTCTATGGGGATCATGTCCGCAAGGAATATTTCGATTTCTTACAGGGTCGACCAGACTGGAAGGTATTTTTACAGAAATATCGCCACGATATGGTCCTGATCAAAGCCAATACACGAACCCATTCCCTCATGCAAAATGATCCGGAGTGGCGGGTTGCCTATATGGATCATGAAAGCGTTCTTTTCATGAGGAAACTGGAAGATCGTAGAACAGACGCTGACTAAAGTGGACCGATCATGGCGAAAAGGTCTTCAACTTCCCGATATGCTCTTTTGCCTTTGCGTTATTGGAATTGAGTGAAAGTGCTTTTTCAAAATAGGGCAGGGCTTTGGATGATTCGCCTTTCAGTTCAAGCAGGAGGCCCATGTTCAGATAACCTTCGTCTATCGCTGGTGCAAGGTCGATAACCCGTTGGAAACAGTTTTGAGCTTTGTCGAATTTGCTGAGGATAGCATAAGATTTGCCCAAATAATTATAAGCCGGCGTAAAATTCGGATCAACAGAAATGACCTTTTCAAATTCGGGAATGGCTTCCTGATACTGTCCTTTTGCAAACAGCGTCTTTCCGCCCAGGCTGTAGT
>JAUSOK010000165.1 GCA_030656035.1 Syntrophales bacterium | reverse complement strand
TGGTGGAGAGCCAGAAGCTCCCCATCTTTGCCGCAGCCGGTGAGCCGTACAATGAACTCCTCGCCCGTATCGGCATGCGGGCCAATGCCGACGTGGTCATCCTGGGCGGCATCGGCCTCAAATACGACGAGTATCTGAAATTCCGGATCGCCTTCGAGGAGGCCGGTGTGCTTTCCCGGACGATCATGTTCATCCATACCGCCTCCGATCCCGTGGTGGAGAGGCTCCTGGTGCCCGATATGGCGCTCTCCGTAGCGGAGCAGTTCGGCGTCCAGGGCAAGCGCGTGCTGGTCCTGCTGACGGACATGACCGCATTTGCCGACGCCCTCAAAGAGATCGCCATTTCCATGGACCAGGTTCCCTCGAACCTCGGCTATCCGGGGTCGCTGTACAGCGATCTGGCGTCGCGTTACGAGAAGGCCGTTGACTTCGAAGGGGCGGGCAGCATCACGATCCTGGCCGTGACCTCCATGCCGGGCGACGACGTGACCCATCCCGTTCCCGACAATACGGGGTATATCACGGAGGGCCAATTCTATCTGCGCAAGGGCGTCATCGAGCCGTTCGGATCCCTTTCGCGTCTCAAGCAGCTTGTAATAGGCAAGGTCACGCGTGCCGATCATGGGTATATCATGAACAGCATGATCCGTTTGTTTGCACGCAGCCGCGAGGTGGAGCAAAAGCTGGCCATGGGGTTCGACAGGACTGCCGATGACGATCGTTACCTGAAATACGGACGTCTCTTCTATGACCGCTTCATGGATCTGCGCGTGGATATGGGCCTCAATGAAGCGCTCGATCTGGGATGGAAGACGCTCTCCGAGTGCTTCCGGCCCGACGAAGTGGAAATCAAACAGGAGTTTATCGATAAATTCTGGCCGGCGTAAATGACCGGGCCGACGGTGCACGATAATGGCGGAACGAATCAAGCTGAATAAGGTATCCCTGCGCACACAGAAGCAGAAGCTGGCCCTGTACCGGCGTTTTCTGCCCGCGCTGGAGGCGAGGAAACAGCAGTTCCTCATGCATCTGGCCTTTGTGCGCAAGGAGATTGTGGTGCAGGAGACCCGGATGCAGGAAATCCTGCAGGAGATCGCGGCCTGGTCTGCCCTCTATGGCGACATGGGGCCGCTGCTGCGATATTTTATTGAGATCAGGGAGATAAAGACCTCCATCCGGAACGTGGCCGGACTCAAGGTGCCGCAGTTCCACGGCGTCGATTTCAGCGATCCGCCATACAGTTTCTTTGCCACGCCTTTCAGCTTCGAAGAGGCGATGCAGCAGAGCCGCGACGCGATTGCGTGTCGCGAGGCGATCAAGATGCTGCGCGAACAGGAAAGAGTCCTTTTTGAAGGGTTCCGCAAGACGAGCCAGCGCATCAATCTGTATGAACAGCGATTGATTCCCGGCTGCCGGGAAGCGATCCGTAAAGTTTCCGTCTATCTCCAGGATCAGCAGGCGGCTTCCGTCGGTGTGGCGAAGGTGGCCAAGCGCATGACCGAGGCGGCGACGCTTCAGGATGTCGCTGCGTAGCCTGCGAGGAACGGCGCTCATGCAATCAGACGTAAAAGGAGTATAGCTTTGGCCATAGCGAGGATGACAAGGGTATTCATTGCCGGGCCTGTCGACAATCAGGAGGAAACGATGCGTTTTCTCCAGGAATTCGGCGTGGTGCACGTGGAGCCGGCAGCGGAGATGGCCGGCGAGTTCGAGAAGAAGAATGCCGCCTTGCTGGTCCGGGTCAAGAGGCTGGATCAGGTGATCAAGGAAGTCCAGCGTTTCCGGGGCCGCAAAACGGCGACCCCGCTTACGATCGCTGACGAGGAACTGGCCCCCTATGCCGAAGAAAAGATCTCCGCGCTGCAGGAGATGGAATCGCGGACTGCTTCCCTCGAACGTCTGCAGGCCGATCTCTCGCTCTGGGGGAACTTCAATCTCGCACAGATCCGCGCGCTTGAAGAGGCGGGCGTCTGTGTCCGCCGTTACCGCATGGAGGCGAAAAAGTGGGAGGCGTTTCAGCCGCCCGACGGTCTCTATCTCGGAGTGGTTCACGAAAAGCAAGGGGTTCTGTTCTATACGCTGTCCATCGGAAATCCACCGGACATTCCCCAGGCCGCGATGCTTGCCTGGCCCGATCTCAGCCTGAACGATGTGGCAGCGGAGCTCCGCGGGCTTGCGGCACAAATGGAAGCGTTGATGATCGAACTGGCCGGAGTTGACGAACGCGCCGAGGTCATGAAGAAACAATTGATCGCCGCTCTCAACGAAGTGGCCTATACCGGTAATATGGCTACGCTCCACCGGGAGACCTACCTCTTTGGTCTGCAAGGATGGATCCCGGCGGATCAGGAAGCGGCCTTCCAGGAAAAGACGGCCGCCAGCAAACTTCCGTTGCGTGTCGTGACGCGCGAACCCCTCGAAGGCGAGGAGCCGCCGGTTCTGATCAGGAACAACTGGTTCATCCAGCGCATCGAGCCGCTGCTGAAGCTCTACGGCAACCCCAAATACCGCCATCTGGACCCGTCCTATTTCTTCGCCCCCTTTATGGTACTGTTCTTCGGGATCTGCCTGAGCGACGCCGGCTACGGCCTCGTTTTCTACCTGGCGGCCCATGTCCTGGGGAAAAAGTGGGGGGACAAAGTGGAGGGCCTGCCGCTCGTCATCAAGCTCTGCAAGGCCTTCGCCGTCGCCTCCGTGATCGTCGGGCTCATAACCGGGTCCTTCTTCGGCTATAACTTCGAGAATCGGAGCTGGATTCTTATCGATATCGACGTGAACGCCGGCGACCCGATGATCCTGTTCTATCTGTCCCTCGGTCTGGGCGTGATCCACCTAACATTTTCCTATCTCATGGGAATCATGCAGGCCCGATACTTCCATGAAAAAATGCAGAAGCTGGGCCTGATTTTTGTCCTGTGGGGCGGCGCTCTGATGATCGCCCGAAGTGTCTGGTTCGCCGCGCCCGCCTCGGCGCTGCACATGCCTCTATATTACGGCGGAACGGGAGCTCTCGCGATCGGGATTCTTCTGACCCTGCTGTTTGCCAATAACAGCAAAAAATGGGCGCTCAGACTGGGCCTGGGGCTCTGGAACGTCTATGGCCTCACGGGACTGGTCGGCGACCTTCTGTCCTATGCACGTCTCTTCGGTCTGGGAATAGCGACTTCCGCCATCGCCTCCGTCATGAACCAACTCGCGAACATGGCGCTGGCAGGCGCCGGTCCGATCATCGGCGTTCCCCTGGCATTGATCATCGTCGTTCTGGGGCACGTCTTTAACCTGGCGCTCTCCCTGCTGGGAAGCACCGTTCATTCCGCCCGCCTCCATTTTGTGGAAGCATTCAAGAGCTTCTTTGAAGGGGGAGGGGTCGAATACAAACCATTCAAAATTGAAAGGGGTTCTTTATGAGTAACAAGGGTACGTGGATTTTCGGAACGGTTGCCGCGATTCTGCTGGCGGGATTTGTTTCTCCGGCCTTCGCCCAGACGGCGGCGTCTGATAGCATGGCGCCGATGGTCGCGAAGATCTTCATGGGCCTGGGTGTATCCCTGGGTCTGGCCGGATCGGCAGTGGGTCTGTCCATCGCCTTTTCGGCCCTGCTGGGTGGCGGCAGTGAAAACTTCTTTAAAATCATCCCTGTGGCCCTGATGCCCTCCTCCCAGGGGATCTACGCCATCGTGGTGCTGTTTACCAATCTGGATAAATTCGACAGCGACCCGTACACCGTAGCCGGAAAGGGCGCCATTGCGGGCCTGGCGATGTTCTTCAGCGCCTATTACCAGGGGATCGTGTGTGCCGCGGGAATCCGGAGCTGCCTCGAGGGGCGCAACACGCTGGCCAACGCCCTCGTGTCGGGCGCCATGCCTGAGACCTATGCGGTGTTCGCGCTGGTCATGACCTTCATCATGAAATAAGCCCTTCCGGGACCAGTCAGGCTTCCGGAAGCATTCCATCTAAGAAAATTCGGCTGCCTGTGCCGGCCGGCATGGGCAGCCTTCCTTACCTTGACAGCAGTGACGGCTTCAGCTGAAAGCCGAATCTCGTTTCTCTTTGTCATTCCGGCAGCGGCCGGAATCCGAATCTATACGTTCTGTACCCCTGCCGGCTTACGCCGCGGCGGGCTGTTTTTCACCGATGATGCAAACCTCTCGGCCCTGAGAACCGGGGGGGCGGACTGGATAAGACGAAATTAAGACTTGACAGTGCTGTTCCTGTAATGTTAAGTCGCACTACAATAGCGAGGAAGTGGCATGTTGATCGAGGGGGGGGAACGAAACATGCCATGGTGTTCGCAGGTCGGTCGGATCAGAATGTCGCGCTGGCCTGACTCTTTAAGCGAAGGGGGTGATGGAAAAGCGGATAACAGAGAACATTTTGGCATGACACAGTTCATAGAAATGTATCTTTAAGTCTATATGCATAAAAGGAGGGAGTATGAAAGAAAAACTCTACAAGAAAGAAATGGTGGTGACCATTGTTTTTATCATTCTCTACACACTGTGCGCTCATACCGCGTCTCTTTTCGTCCTTTTCCCCGGCCTTCAGGGGTTGGGCCACATGTGGGGATTTCCCATCCACTACATCGTTCCCATCCTCACCGGCTGGTTCGGCATGGCCATTATAGCTGTAATTGCAGCGATAGTCTGCAACAAGCTGGACGATGAAATCGAAGCGGCCAACTCAGCCGACGATGCCGCTTCCGGGAAAGGAGGAGCATAAGCCATGCAACCAATTAAAATACCAGAAGTGTTCGTCATGACGGATGTATGGACCGCTGTTATCATCATCGGCATTATGTTCGCCTTGTTCTACTACATTGGCTACAGAGGAATGAAAATGACCACGTCAACGGACGACCTTTACGCTGCGGGATTCAAAATCGGTCCCATAGCGAACGGTCTGGCCATGGCTTCCACGTGGGCGAGTCTCGCCACATTTCTGGGCGTCAGCGCCCTGATTCTGAAGCTGCAGGTGCCCTTCGTCTATCTCTGGATTCAGTGGGCCCTTTCCATTCCCCTCATCACGCTGTTATACGGAACGAGCATGCGGAGAATGAGGGCCTACACACCCTGCACCTTCATCAAGGCCCGCTACGGGAATCCCGCTACGATGGTTATCGCCTGCTGGATGATTCTGGTCATGATCATGTACGCCCTGGGCCAGTTGATCGGTCTCGGACAGACGGTTGAGGTTCTTTTCGGCGTCAAGTATGAGATCGCCCTTCTCATTTCCGGCGTCGTCGTCATCGGTTACATGGTCGCGGGAGGCATGACGGGCGCCTCATACAATGCCGCCTTCCAGATGGTGATCATGATGATCACCATGGTCGTTCCCATAGGGTATGTCATGAAGCTCATGGGCTCGTCCGGATGGTGGTTTCCGCCCCTGGCGTATGGGGATATGACGGAATCCATGCTGAAGGTGATCCCCACTTTTTTTGACACGAAATATGATTTCCGCTGGTATTTTGCCCTCATACCGGCCTTTACCCTTGGCCCCGTGGCCTTGCCCCATCTGGCGGCGCGGGTCTTCACCTCGTCGAGTCTAAAATCCGCCCGGTGGGCCGTGGTATGGTTTGCCTTGTTCCTCGGTTTCCTGTTCAGCGCCACTTACGTAGTCGGGTTTGCGGGGAACTATTTCCAGGCAACGACGGGCGTCATCATCAAGAAGCCGGACCAGATCACGCTGATCCTCCAGCTCATTTACAGCCCCCAGTGGGTGGCCGCCTTTGTTGTTGCCGGCGCTCTTGCCGCCGGCGTCTCCACGCTGAACGGGAACCTCATGGCAATCGCCGCCCTGGTGGGGAGCGACATCCTGGGTATTGTCGCCCCTAAGATGGACCCGAAACGGAAGCTGAAAGTCGGATTCATCTGCCTCGCCGCCGGTGGCATCGTGGCCCTGCTCCTGGCGTTCAATCCACCGACCTTCCTCGTGACGAGCATCCTCTGGGCCTTCGGTCTGCTGGCTTCCACGGCAACGCCGGGCATTCTTATGGGGGTGTGGTGGAAGCAGGCGAACAAGTATGCCCTCATCGTTTCCTCGATGATATGCGGGATCATTTTCATTGTCATTTCCCCCTATGTCATCAAGAGCATCGTCGTGGGCAAGGGGGTTACGGCGGCCCTGGGCATGTCGGGAGGCTTGGTGACCATACCGCTTTCCTTTGCCCTGTTCATTATTCTGTCGCTCATCTTCAACAAAATGGGGTGGGCCCCCTCACAAGAGGAAAAGTCCCTCCTCGACAGGATCCACGGCTGGAATGATTATCGCGAAAATAGGTACAATGGAACGGGTTGGCCCGTTGCGGTTGCCATTGTCTGTCTTGCCATCTCCTGGTGGGGCCTGCAGCCCTGGTAGTTTTCTCTGGTAGTTTGTGGATCATGCGGGGAAGCCGGGATAAGGGATTTTTCCTTTCCCGGCTTCCTTATCTGAAACAAGAACGTATCACTTACAGACAGACGAATTCAACCGGTTGTATGATAAGTTAGCCGATCCGGGGAGTTTGATGCCGGCATGGAAAGTGGTAAGTGTACGATAGACAGAATGAACGGAGAAGCAAGGGGCATGAATTATTTCAACGACATGTGGCGTGTCCTGAAGATCGACGAAACAATCTATAAGGATATCCACACCCGGGGGCTCACCATCCGTTACGCCATGATCAATGTGTTCATTCTGGGCGTCCTGTACGGTCTTTTTTCCCTCTATTTCGCCGACCGAGAGCTGTTTCGCGATTTTCCAGATCCTTCCAGCGTCTTTGTGACCGAGGCCATCATCGTCGGAACGGGAATCCTGGTTGCGTTTCTCGTGCATCTGGGTGCGGCGTTCCTGTTCTGGACGTTCTGTCGCGCCATGAGAGGGGAGATCCGTTTTATTCCGACGTACTTCATCCTCGGCGTTGCCATCGCTCCCCTGTGGCTCGCCGTCCCGGGCCTCACCGCTCTCCACGCGGGCTGGCGCACGATTCCGGTCTCTCTGTATGTGGGCTTTACCGGACTCTACGCATTTGCATCGTTGTTCGTGGCGGCAAAAAGCGTGTTCGGGTATTCGTACAAAACCATGTTTATCGCCATGGCCATGATGCTCGTTTTTACCATCGGCTTTCTTGGACTGTGGCTCGGATGAACAGGGTGTTTTGAAAACTTCGCTGTATGAAAGCGAGAGAAAAAGAGATTACTTTCGTATCATCTCCCGAATTTCCGCTATCATACAGGCAGGCAAGAATTCCTTTGAAAAATGGCTTCGCCGTTTGCGAACCATTTCTCGCCGGTTATGCTAATATCTCATTTTTTCAATGGTGTTTGCCGGCTCGAATTATGGTTCCGGCGCGAGCACCCGGCGAGAATAATCCGTAAAATGCTCTTTGGTAATTTTCTGCAGTTGCGCAATGGCAGAAAAGGCCCCTTTGAGCAACAGTTGTTCGGTTTTTTTCAGGCGGTAAGGATTAATGTGATTATCCGCCTCCCGACCCTGCTTTACCTTGTTCAGGTTCTCCCTGATCTGCAGCATCATCAATGTTTCAAAAGCCTCCTGAATCATATCCCCCTCTTTGCGGGATATGACCTCTTCATGGACAATGTGGGAAATCCGCGCCAGGGTCGATGTCTCTGTCACGCGTTTCATGAGAGCGAAAACACGAAAACAATTAACGATATGGCGGCTCACAATCTTGAGGTTGATTTCATTTTTATGGGCCCCTTTCTTTTCCGTCACAAAACCGCCCATCATTGTCAAAGGGACCGGCCTCAAGAGATCATCTTCCGTCATATAGTGGGACAGACCGGAAGCCGACTTGAAAGTTTCAAATGCGTGATCCCAAAGTGCCTGACTTAAATATCGTGAACCGTATAGGGGACGAAAATCAAGCAGAATGGTGAGCATGCGAACACTGTCCCAGTCTTCACGATCCATCCAGCGACTGATGGTTTGTTTCCATTCACTCAAAGAATGGCGCCACTTCGTATTGGAAGCCATGACATTGCCTTTGCAGGGGGCGAAGCCGGCGCGAATCAGCTCCTCCACAATTCGGGAAGCAAGAACGTGAAAATAGTCCTGGTGATCAGGATTGCCGTCGGCGTAGATTATGGCATTGTCCTGGTCCGTTCGCAGGGTCTGCTCCTTACGGCCGGCGCTTCCCATGTTAATCCAGCAGTAATCGACCGGAGGCGGGCCGTACCCTTTTTCGATCATTTCCAGTTCGCACAGCTCAATCACCCGGCAGATCAAACGGTCATGCATTTCTGTAATGATCTCAAACAGCTCCGGCACGGATGCCCTTTCGCCAACGAGGACATTCAGCAGGTCGTCGACTTCCTGGCCGATGCGTACAAGATCATCCAGATTATCTGCTGTTTTAATTTTATCGGTTACCCAGAGACTTCCCGTGCTCCTCGTGTTCAGCAGGTCCCTCAGGCTCAGGATGCCGACCAGCCGGTCATCGTCCATGACCACCATATGTTTCACCTGGTGTTTGATAACGGCCAGAAGGGCTTGATTATAAAAAGCTTCCATGCGAAGTTTGATGACCTTCTCCTCCATGATGAAACCGGCCACCAGGTTTTCCGCCTGCGCAAACGGACGGGTCAGAACCTTATGCACAAGATCCTTCTCACCGACCAGTCCGATGGGATAACCTTTATCGTCGACGACCACCACCGAACTGACCCGACGATCTCTCATGATCCGCGCCAGCTCCGTCACGGGCGTGCTGTAATGACACGTAACGGGTGACCGGGTCATGATTTCGCTCACTCTTTTTCGCAGCAGCGGCGACTCGGTCGTTGCGTGGGCCTCGTATGACTTTTGTGCAATGACCTCGCTGTAGAGAAGGCGCACCCTCTCGGAAAGAATTTCCATAAACTGGCTGGAAAATGGGGGGTGAGAAACCATGAGGGACTCAAAGGTTTTTCCCGGTAAAAGGACACACGTCAAATCTTCCATGGCCCTTACGGATGTGACATATGGCTTATGGGTCAGTACCGACGTGATACCGAAAAAATCATGGGGATGGCGAATCCCTATGATGGTTTCCTGATTTCGGTCGTCGATGAGGATGACCTCCGCCATGCCCTGAACAATGATATAGAGGATGTGCTGCCCCATCGTCCCCTGTTTCAGAACGTATGAGCCCTTTGGATACTTTTTCATCTCAAGCGTTTCCGCAAGTTCCAGAAGGACGCTATCGTCTAAAATATTGAAGGGAGCCGTTGCCTTCAATGCCTCGAATACGTTCGCTTTCATGAAATGGCTGATCCCTCGTCGCATTGATAAGATATTTTTTTTGTCGGCGCGATTATATGAGGAAGGATTTTGTGTGTCAAGAAAGGATTTCGGTAATGTCAAGAGCAAATAGAATGTCCGGTTTTGTAGCAAATGAATTGTCCGCTTTTTCTGTTCTTCAGGGAAGCCTGATTTTTGAACAGGAGATGAGCGGCGGACGTGCGCTAACCTCAATGGTTTTTAGGGTAAGGAGTTATC
>JAUSOK010000161.1 GCA_030656035.1 Syntrophales bacterium | reverse complement strand
TACAGGCCCTATTTCCGCGAGCTTGCAGTCATCGGAAAACACCAGGCCGTTTTTCGCGGCGAGGTCATCGACGAATACAGCGTCCATCTCGTTCTGGGCAAGGATTATCAGGGAAACTGGCAGCCCCATCGATGAGACGCGTGGGGCAGCGCCCCTATTTTCCGGGGGCGAAAACAGGGGCGCTGTCCCCATTTTCCCTCGGGGGTCATGCCCTGTTGTAGCCGCGGACTTCAGTCCGCGCTGAAGTGGGTGTGCAGGCTGAAGCCTGCGGCTACAAAACACGGTTGAGATAAAATGAGTGATTGCGAATGGCAGGTTTCGGTGGTCCTTCCGACGTACAATGAGTCGGAAAACATGCCGATGATCATCCCGAAGATATGTTCGGTCCTCGAAGGCGCCGGCATTCGCGGCGAAGTGATCGTCGTTGACGACAATTCGCCCGACGGGACCGCGGAGGCGGCGAGAAAGCTTGCCCAGACCCTCCCCGTCCGCGTTGTCGTGCGCACCGAAGAACGCGGGCTGGCCACGGCGGTCATCGCCGGCTTCAACCTGTCCGAGGCGCAGGTCTGCGTGGTCATGGACGCCGACGGCAGCCACCCGGTCGAAAAACTGCCGGAGATGATCCGGCCGATCCTCGACGACCGCGCCGACCTGACGGTGGGCAGCCGCCACGTCACGGACGGGGGGATCGGCCAGTGGCCGCTGCACCGACGGATCGTTTCAAAAGCCGCCGCCATGATGACCCTCGGCCTGACGAAAATGAGCGATCCGACGAGCGGTTTCATGGCGATCCGGCGCACTTTCTTACAGGGTCTCGACCTCAACCCCGTGGGGTGGAAGATTGTTCTTGAGATCGTCGTGAAGGCCAGGACCGACCGCCTGATTGAAGTGCCCTTTACCTTCAACGATCGGGAACTGGGCGAAAGCAAGATGTCGCTCAAGGAGCAGTGGAATTACATCAAGCACCTCTGTCGCCTCTACAAATTCAAGATGCTTACGCCGAAATCGAGGGGGGGATAGCGCTGCATCCTCATGAACTTCATCGGCAGCGTGGCGGGCACGCTGGTCAACTGTACGGGAAGCAGGTTTTTCGCCTTTTCGCCCGCCTGGCCTTCGGAAGGGAAAAATGACGAACTCGTAAAAAGTTATGTTTCGTCTCTATTTGTCATTCCCGCGAAAGCGGGAA
>JAUSOK010000160.1 GCA_030656035.1 Syntrophales bacterium | reverse complement strand
GGGGTCTTTCGCGGTGGGTAAGCAGGGTTGATAAAGCAGTTATCGAAAAAGCCCTTGCATGGCTCGAAAAAACCCAACTTCCAAGTGGATATTGGGCGTACCACTACCTTGATGACGGCACGTCCCTTGCCCTGATCGGCGCCGTCGCCGCCATGAAAGCCTTGGCAGACAGCGAGTAATTATGTGTACAATTGTCGTCACATTTAATGAAAACAGTCCCGTGACCGTTCGGAATATGGCGCTGGCTGTGCGCCATCGTGGTCCGGATACTTTCGAAGCGCGTGTAATAGGTTCCCACGGAGTGGCAGCCTGTCGCCTCTCCATCTTCGGGAATCAGGAAGCCGCGATGATTTTCCAGGACCCCCTGACCGGCCTGACGGTTCTTCTGAACGGCGAGATCTACAATTATTCGGATCTTTGGCGGGAACTTGAGGTTGAAGGCCATTGTCCCGGATCGGACATTGAAGCCGAATTGATTGCCCGGCTCTATTCCATACATGGAAAGGGTTTTGCTGCGCATCTTGAAGGCATGTTCGCTATCGCCATTCTGGATGGTGAAAAGCTCGTCCTCGCCAGGGACCGGTTCGGCGTCAAGCCGCTATATTACGTTCAAAAAGGCAAAACGGTTCTTGTTTGCTCCGAGATCAAAGGGCTTCTTAAGCATCCGAAGATCACCCCGGCGCTGAATACTGCGGCCTTGGAGGATTCCGCGGTCTTTGGCTACGTCCATTCACAGGAAGAGACATTTTTCCAAGGTATCAGACAAGTCAAGCCAGGCGTTGTCCTTGTTTTTGATTCAGTCGGTGCCGTTTCTGAACAGACATTCGGTGCATTCCCCCTGGCATTTTATCTAAACAACGGTTTCCGGCAGGACTACCAGGGAGCTGTCCGGGAAACAAAGCGCCTCATGATCCGGGCCGTCGAACGGATGTTTCGGCACGGAAGTATGGAAAAGGGCATTTATCTATCCGGCGGTCTCGACTCTTCGACCATGGCCTATATCGCCCGCATGGAGCTTGGTTATCCCCTTAAAACATTCAGCCTGGCGGATAGCCATGATAGTCCCGATCTCTTGGCAGCGCGGACGGTGGCAAAGGCACTGGATACGGAGCACCACGAATTCATCGTTTCTCTCGGTGAGTACTGGCGATGGCTTCCGGATTATGTGGCGCATTTCGAGAGCCTCATGGCCGGGGGTGTTTTTCATATTCAAGGAGGTCTGGCGTTCCATATCCTTTCCAAGCACGTATCGGATCATGTCCGGGTTGCTTTTTCAGGGGAAGGGGCCGATGAACTGTTCGGCGGCTATTACTGGATTTACACACATCCCCTTGGCTTCTCGGACCGGATTCGGGGTCACTTGTCGCGTTTTGGGAAGAACGAACGGCTCGAACAGATTGTGGATGCAATATTTCCGCAACCGGAAGACGAAAAAGCTTACAGGCGAAACCTCCTGGACGATCTCTTGCGGGGGGGATTATCCAACTACCATCTTCAAAGCGTGGATCGATCGGGCGGCGCTTTCGGGTTCGAGATCCGGCCTTTGTATCTCGATGATGACCTTTCCCAATGGGCAATGGAACTTCCCATTGAATATAAGGTGCCTGAAAAATACGTCACCAAACGAATCCTTCGGGATGCCTTCCGCGATGATTTCAAGAAACACCATATTGAAGAAGTGACGACCCGGCTGAAGCTGGGCATGCCGGCGGCTGTTGAAAATCTTGATATTCAGGTCTCAAAACAGGTAGATCGCGCCATTACGAATGACGAGCTCCATGCCCATCCCCTGGGGCATCTTCTCGGCTCCAAGAAGGGGCTGTTACTCTTTGACCTTTATGAACATATCTTTTTTCGCGGGTGGGATCACCATAGCGATACCCCGCCAACGGGATCGCTTCTCTCAAGAGTATGGCCAAGATAGCCGTTATCGGGAAATATCCGCCACTTGAGGGCGGCATCGCCGCAAAAACCTACTGGCTCGCCAACGCCTTGTCGGAACGTGGCCACACGATCCATATGATCACCGAAAAATTGGATGCCGATGAATGCCATACCATCAAGCAAACCGGACCCATCCCTTGTCATGAAAATATTTTTATTCATCGTCCGGAAGAGGTTGTTCCCTGGCACATTCCTGACGACAGACAACGATCGATATCCCTCTTAAATAGGCTCCTTGAGGTCCTGGAAGTAGAAAAACCGGACCTGATCGAGGCAAACTATCTTGTTCCTTATGGTGTGATCGCATACCTTGCCGGCCGGATCACGGGAATTCCTTATGTTCTCCGTCACGGCGGATCGGATATTCGGAAATTCTTGGAAGGCGGGATATGGCCTGGGATATGGCGAAGGGCATTGGCTGAGGCACTGTTGATCATAACGGATGCAGGCAGTGAAAGAATCGTTCGTAAATGGTCCGATCGCGTTGTATGTCTCGCCCCTTATATGCCGGCGCCCTCCTTTTTTCGCCCGATGCATCAGAAAAGAAATGGTCATCGTGCTCTGGCTCTCATCGGTAAAGCAAACTATTACTGGGAGAGGAAGGGTTGGCGACACGTTATTGATATGTGGCCGCATTTAAGTGAGGAATTCGATCTGCTTGTCGTAAGCCAGGGTGTTGGCCTGGAATCCTTTAGAAGCTACGCAGAACCACGGCTTGGTGGCAGGGCTACCTGGGAAAACTTTGTCCCGCCATGGGGAATGCCCGATCTATTGAATTCCGTTGATGGTGTCTTCTGTTATGAGGAGGAACTTCCGTTTCCGGTATTTTCGAACTTGGCGCTCGAAGCCTTATGCTGCGGTATTACGGTGTTTACTGACAAGACAGATATGGTTCAGCATTTCAGTGCCCACGGGATAGATCTCCGTGAACATGAAAAGAGGATTGTAACACTTCCTGCCCGGGAACCGGTTAAAGCGGCAGATACGCTTTCCGATTATTTTTCCATGAAGCACGAACCTCTGGATTCAATTGCACCAGAGCTGTATGGACACTATATTTCGAGTAATGAAAAGGCGTTGCTGGAAGCTGTAAAGGAACCGAAGAATCTTGAAACAGCCTAAGATAATGATTTTTTATTGATAGGGAATAATTCTCTTTAGTTCATGTTTATTGATGGTTTCAGCGACAAGCGTAATTGACATCGATAAAAAGAGATGTCTTGAAATGGCAGGAAAAGCTGGCCACGAAA
>JAUSOK010000147.1 GCA_030656035.1 Syntrophales bacterium | reverse complement strand
GTCGAAAGATGATTTTTCACAAGGGTCTGCTATCTTTTTTTTTGGATATGTCTTTGAGCAACTTCAATTGCGGTATTTTTTCAAGGAACCGCAAATTTCCTGTAGTATGTTTTATTCATCAATGCTGGATCCCCACCACATTCTTTGACAATTACGGTTACCACTGCTTCCCAGAGTTCAATTGTGAACCTGCGTTTTGCTGTTTTATATCCAAGGTCATTGATTTTCTTATACAAAAGCAATAACATGGATGCGATCAATGTCATGTACAGTATCACTTTTATCCCATTCTCACTCACGGATAAAAAATGACTCACGTTTAATTCTTGTTTGATGAAGCGAAAGAACACTTCAATGTCCCATCTTTGTTTGTAGATATCGGCAATTTCTTTTGGGTTTAATTCCAGGTCATTGGTCAGGAAGTAGAAAATATTTTCCTTCTTTTTAACCTTCCCTTTATTTTTTGGCGGGGTTGTATCTATTTCTTCTTTTCGCCGGGCAATAATGAGCCGGTAGGAGTGCTCCTTGTCTACTATATTTTTGCCATACAGATGTACAACCTGTGAGCTTACAAGGGTCAGCTCGCCTAAATCCTTCTCTTGCTCCGTTGGCTGATCCACAGAGACCACCTCGTACCTTCGGTTAGTTTTCAGCCTTCCCACAAAAGACACATGGCCATCGTTAAAGGAGGAAAATTTTACATTTGAGCTAACTCCCCTATCAAAGGTATAGATATTGGCTGTTGAACCTTCTCTGGAAGCATTCATCCAAACTACTTCCGGAATTGCATTATCTTCACTCATATAACAGGGGTCAGTATAAACATTAAAATCACAGGCTGTCAAGCCATCAAATGCGATGGTGTATTTTACTTGTTTGACAACCTTCCCGAGGGCTTTAATCTTTTTATTGCCGGGGGATAATCCCTTTTTGAGTTTATTGCACGTCTCCGCAACCATACTGCTGTCCACGCGGATGATACGGTGTTTCAACCGTTCTGAGGGAGTATATAACATTGAAAATTCCTTATATATGGCTTCGTAGGCCAACCTGAAGAATTCAGGTTCGATAGTCGATAATCTTGCAGATATGGAACTGCGCGATATCTTCATCCCGGCATCATAGCTAAACATGGTTTTGAAAAGATTGCTCTTGAAAAGGTCTTCAAGGCTCCTTTGACTCGTTCTTTCAGTGGTCAGTATACCATACAACAGCAAGTTAAACATGCGCTGCCCATAAAGGACTTTGGCGCAATAATCCACTTTTGTATCTTTCGACAAAGTGCTAAGTAAATCCTCAGGTACCAAACCTAATATTTTCTGAATATTTATTTTCTGGTCGGTAAACATTTGCATCCTTTATTTGATGTAAAGTTAGGGAACCAATCATGTACAAAAAAGTTTTTAACATGTTAGTTATCAACTATTTATATTCGTTTTTGTTAATAAAATGCCCTATTTTTTAAGTTCCACAATTTAGTCTGTTATTTGTCATAATTAGCATCTTTCAGAACAATCTTTCGACCACAACTAATTACAAATCCCCGGTTAAATGGTGCTGATTACAAATCAGCACCTGCGGATGCGAGCTATTGTGCATATCCCGAAGAGCAGGTTCTCGGCGTTGTTCTAATCACTAGCTCATCATCTTTTCAGAGAACGATAAATAAAATATACGAAGAAGCCACCAGTTTAATGATGGCTTCTTCTCTCAATTTTCAACTTTTGTTACTTCACAATCATAGCCTTGATTCTTGATATAAAAATACCTATAGCGAAAATCGTTATTTCTACTTTACCAAATTTAAAAAAAGAAGTGGCTTGTTTTGTTATATGACTAATTATTAATATCTTAGAGTAATTATTAACGCATTCTGATTGTTTTGACGATGAAGCCAAAACGAGCAGATAAAAAAAATTTCTCTGATA
>JAUSOK010000137.1 GCA_030656035.1 Syntrophales bacterium | reverse complement strand
GAATCAAATGTTTTCCGCCTTTCCAGAAATAACGTTAACGGGTCGGGAAATGGGGACAGCGCCCCTATTTTCCTGCGGTAAAATAGGGGCGCTGTCCCAAATTTTCCGATGGTTGTCTTCTTAGCGGAAAAGATTTTTGAGACGCGGCGAAGCCATTTTTCAGCGGTAAAGCTCTCAATTCAATGGGATGGGATATTCCTTAAGGGCACAGAGAAGTATCGTGAGAACGGATTTGCGTATCAATGGGATAAGAGGCATGGCATGGGGGGGCCGACGAGCGTGGAGGGAATAAATTCAAGCGCCCGTCGCGTCGGGAGGGGCGATCGTAATAATGCCCCGCCCGATGTGTGTGATCAATTCTTTCTCATCTTGAATGCCGCTTTGATCGCTTCGGCCGCGCCCGCGATCGTCACGCTTCCCGTATTGATGATGATGTCGTATTGCTTGAAATCCGCAACATCGGCGTTGAAATATTTCCGAATGAAAGCCTTGCGGTCATTTTCAGTCTTCACGACATATTGCTCTGCCTGTGCCTTTTCATATTTCCGGTCTTCCATGACATGTTTGATACGGTACTCCAGGGGGGCAATGATCCGGACACGGAACGTTCCTGCCTGCGGCAAAATATAATTGGCGCCTCTGCCGACAATGATGGCATTGCCGTATCTCCCGATTGTACCGATCACCTTGGTCAGATGCTGCAGGTACTCGTCCGGCCACAGATGACGGTCCCTGAACAGTGTGTTCAGCAAGGTATCCCGCAGCGTCACTTCCTTTTCGTCAAGGGATTCGATAACTTTCCGGCTCATCCGGGCGCTTTCGGCAACGTGCTGGATGATCTGACCGCCCATGAGATCCATGGACAGATCTTTGGCCAGCTTCCTGGCGATTTCGCTGCCGCCGCTGCCGGGTTCGCGAGAAATGGTGATGACCGGACCGCCTTTGACCTTCTCGATTTCCAGGCCGTAATCAAAAACATCCAGCCCCTCCCCTTCTCCGATCCGCGTGCGCCATTTCTTCAACTGCTGCTCAACCATCCGGTCCATCGTTGTCTTTTCGTCTTCCACGCCGTTGATCGGAAGTTCCTTGATCGATAGATCCCTTGTGTAATCGGGACAATTGACGTTGAGGAAAGCGTCCGTCGATATTCTGTATCTTTTCTGGCAGTCCCTTCGCCAGGCGCAGATGCCGCAGATCCGTCTGTCTATTGCCATGATCATGCCCCCCTTTCGTTTGGTACTGAGCCCCAAGAGCCGCGTCCTGAACTTCGACCGCTTGACTTCATCAGGCTCTCGACTCCTTCAAAACTTCGAAACCGGCCACAATGTCCAGAAGTTCTTCCGTGATGGTCATCTGACGCTGCCGGTGGAACTGGACATGCAACTCCTCGAGGCGTTCTTCGATATTCTTCTCCGCGTTCTGCATGGCGGCCAGCCGGCTGGCGTTTTCACTGGCCAGGGAATTGGCGAAGGCCCGGTAAACGGAAACAAACAGGTATTCCCGGATCATGGATCGGAAGAGGCGCTCCCAGTCCATGTTAAACATGGGCAGCGTCCGGGAGTCCCACTTCTGCTTCTGCAGATCGGTCAGCCATACCTTATCCACGGGCAGCAGTTTGAGCGTCCGGGGACGGTAGATCGCGCCGGAGAGATACTCGTTGTAAAAAAGAACCATGTTTTCCACGGAACGCTTGAACCGCCAGTCCTCGAGAAGCAGTGTGATATCCTGGACCATGGCCGTGATGCCCGCCGTCGAACCCGGCTGGGTCAGGATTTCAAAGACGTTTTCTCCCGTGTCGCTGAGGATGTCTGCCGCTTTCAAACCGATAACGATGAAAAACCGGTCTTCCTTTTTGAATCCCGTCCTGTCCAACTCTTTGACGGCATGCTGGACAATGATATTGTTGAACTGGCCGCAGAGTCCCTGGTCCGTGCCGAAGACAATCGCCCCCAGCCGCTTTGTGCTTTGCCGCGCCGGCTCGGGGGCGCCCCGACGGTCTTTCAGGACGATCTGCAGGCCCAGCTCGACGGTCCGGTTGTAATCGGCAAGGGATTCGACGGACCGCTGGTACTGACGGATGCTGACGGCGGCCAGGGCCTTCATGGTCTTCACGACGCCGAGGAGATCCTGGGCGCTCTGTATCTTTCGTTTCAGGGCTTCAGGGGTTTGCACGGTCGGGCTCCTTCAGAAAACGGGCAGCCGTATCCCTGGCGACGCTGATAATCGTTTTCTGGTCCGCATCGTCAAGTTTACTTCCCCCGCTGATGCGGGAGCAGAAACCGCTCTGGTTCTCCGCCACGTTCTTGCGCAGAGATTCTTCAGCCGCCCGGATGTCTTCGACGGCTATGGAGTCGAAGTTCCCCGTGGTGACCGCCAGCAGGGCCGCAATCTGCTCCGCCACGGGGATCGGCTTGTACTGGGGCTGCTTCAGGATTTCCCGGACGCGCCAGCCGCGCTCGAGGACCTTCCGGGTCGCCTCATCGAGGCGCGTGCCGAACCGGGAAAAAGTCTCCAGCTCCTCGAACTGTGAGTGGGAGATCCGAAGATCCCCTGCCACGGCACGAAAGGCCGGGAGCTGGGCCTTGCCGCCCACGCGCGACACGGATTTTCCCACGTCCACGGCGGGGAGAATACCCTTCTGGTACAGGCGCGGGGAGAGATAGAGCTGTCCATCTGTAATGGAGATCAGATTGGTCGGGATATATCCCGAAATATCCTGCGCCTCCGTCTCCACGATGGGCAACGACGTCAAAGAGCCGCCGCCATGCTCTTTCCTCAGATGGGTCGAGCGCTCGAGCAGACGGGAATGGATATAAAAAATATCTCCGGGAAAGGCTTCCCGACCCGGCGGCCGCCGCAGCAGCAGGGAGAGCTCGCGGTAGGCGCGGGCGTGAGAGGTGAGATCATCATAGACGATCAGGACGTCGCGCCCGGAGGCGATGAAATATTCGCCGATAGTGGTGGCGGCATAGGGAGCGATAAACTGGAGGCCCGGCGGGTCGTCTCCCGTGGCGGCAACGACAATGACGTAATCCATGGCGTTGTACTGCTTGAGGTCCGCGATGACCTTGGCGACGTCTGAGGCTTTTTTGCCGATGGTGCAATAGATGCACAGGACGTCTTTGTTGGCCTGGTTGATGATAGCGTCCATGGCAATGGCCGTCTTGCCCGTCTGCCGGTCGCCGACGATCAGCTCCCGCTGGCCCCGGCCGATCGGGAACAGGGCGTCGATCACCTTGATCCCCGTCTGAAGGGGCACCGTAACGGGATCTCTTGCCATGACCGCCGGCGCTTCGCGTTCGACGGGCAGCCGTTTCACGGTCCGGATCTCTCCGCGGTCATCGAGGGGAACGCCCAGAGCGTCCACGACGCGGCCGATCAAGGCTTCCCCGACGGGGACGTCGAGGACCCTGCCCGTGCGCCGCACTTCCGCGCCCGCCCGCAGGTCGCCTGTGGGCCCCAGCAGAATCACGCCGATTTCCTGGGGATCGATATTGAAGGTTAGTCCCTGGAGGTTTTGAGGAAACAAAACGAGCTCGTCGGCCCGGATGCTGGGCAGCCCTTCGACCCGGACAATGCCGTACCCGACATAGGAAACGACGCCCACCTCGCTCTCTCTAAGTTCGGCCTCCTGCCGGGCCAGAACATCGTCGAGCGTCCGGAAGGTCCCGTCGAGAAACGCCTTCAATTCATTCTTCTCTGCCGCTTCACCCTTCATGATGGTCTCCTTCTTTCGCCTGCTTCCAATCCTGGGCCTCTCCGTACAGGGCCGAATAGAATCTTTCCTCGAGGCTGTCGAGATAGTCCTTGACGCTCCAGGCGATTTTATGGCCATTAGACCGCAGCTCGCATCCCGACAGGACGTCATCCGACCGTTCATAGACGATCCCGCTAATGCCCGGAAAGAAACGGCGCAGAACGTCGTCGAGCCTGGCCTGCATCGCCGGTGGAATCTCAAAGGCGCAGGAAATAACGATGTTGCCGCTGTTTTCGGCCGGCCCCTGAAATTTTTTCCGCTCCTGCTCGTCCATGGCTTCGATGCGTTCCATGAGGACTTCCACGATCCGCTCCTCGAGGTCGAGGCCGGCCAGATCTTTCAGGACGCGCCGGCTTACGGCGTAGACCTGATTGCCCGCCAGGCGTCGCAATTCCTGGAGGAAGTTTGCCCGTTCAGACCGCAGGGCCTCCATCCACCGGGCCTTGAGAAAGTCCACCTCCTCACGGGCCTTTTCGAGGAGTTGTCCGTGATAGGCCTCCGCATCCTGGCGGCTCTTATTGAGCATCTGCTCATAACCCTCCTCGATATCCCGGAGCCTTTTTGTGTGGCTCTCCGCTGCCGCCTCGGCCTCCTGCCGGGATTGTTCGGCTTCCATAAAGACCGCGCCGATCTTCGCCTCCCGGGCGTCCATCGCCCCGATGATCCGCCCGAAGAGAAACTTCTTCAGCAGGAACATGAGGATCAGGAAGTTGACGATCTGGGAGAAAAAGACAAACCAGTCGATATGCATGGAATTATCCCCCCGCTTTCTTGATGACGTAAGCCCAGAACGGATTGGCGAACACCAGAATCATCGAGATGACGAAGCAGTAGATCGCGATGGATTCCATCATGGCGAGGCCTACGAAAAGCGTTCTCGTCAGGGCGTTGCGCTCATCCGGCTGCTGTGCGATTGAACTTAAGGCGCCATGTATCGCCCGCCCCTGCCCAAGAGCCGGTCCGATAGAGCCTAAAGCCATACAGATACCCGCCGTAATAATCGATACCATTGCTACAATGCTCACGCTGTCCATAACTTGTTTTTTCCTCCCTTCGTTGTTTGTTGGTTTCAGGTTGTTTTGTGCACCTTGGGTTTATGTCCCGCTCCCTCGTGTGATTGCGTGGCCGCTGCAATGTAAACCATGGTCAGGACTACGAAGATATAGGCCTGGAGGATCCCGATCAGAAGACCCAGGGCCTGCATAGCCACAGGGAAAAGCAGGGGCGTCACCGAAAGCAGGATGGCGATCACCTTTTCATGGCTCATCATGTTTCCAAAAAGCCGGACGGCCAGGGAGAGTGTCCTGGATATTTCGCCCATGACATGAAAGGGGAAAAAGATAAAGTTCGGGCGAAAATATTCCTTGAGATATTCGATGACGCCCTGTTTCGCGATGCCGAAAATCGGGACGGCGAAGAAGACCAGGATGGCCAGGGCCGCCGTCGTCGTGAGCGACGAGGTCGGCGCCACGTAACCGGGGACGAAGGTCAACAGGTTCGACAGGAGAATGAACAGGAACAGGGTCCCGATAAAGGGAAAATAGAAATCCCCTCCTTCACCGACGATTTCCTTGATCTCCGAACGGATCGCGCTGACAATCACCTCCATCAGGTTCTGCCAGCGGGACATTTTTCGGCCCGACGACAGATTCCGCGTGATCACCAGGGAACCGATGACCAGAATGGCCATGATGATCCAGGTATACACGAGCGTGGCGCTGATGGTGATAAAATGCCAGGTGAAAAAAATGACCTGATCCGGACTGATCTGATGGACGGCTACGACTTCCATGAGCATGCTCCTGTCGAAAAAGATCTGGGGATCCTGCCGAGGCTGCGGACCAGAACCGCCTTGACGATGAAAAATCCCAGGACGGAAGCGGCCATGCGTTCCCATGGCCCATCTGTCAGGAGAAAAAACCCGCCTAAGGCAAAAATGGTCCGTGCCGCGAAACTCAGAATCATGAGCCTGTGCGGACTCTTCGCTTCAGGAAGCCTGCGCACCGTCTCCCAAAGGCCTGAAAAATAGACCCAGCCGATCAGACCGCCGAGGACGAAGGGAACGAAAAGTGTTGATAAAAAAATCATGCGCCGATCCTTTCACGCCATTGTCGAAACAGCTGCAGGCTAAGCTTCCCCCTGCGGCTGTGAATTATCATCCCCGTCTTTGATAATGTCTTCCCTGGCCTTTCTGACCCAGTACCAGGCGTTGATGGATCCCAGCGCAACCCCCAGGATCAAAAACATCAGCGCCCAGGAAAAACGACTGGGCCAGGTCCGGTCAATCCAGATCCCGAGGGCTGTCCCGATGAGGGTGGGGATGGCGACGGACCACCCCACGACGCCGATCATGCCGAGACCGAACCAGACCGTTTCGTTTTTATGAGCCTTCCCCTTGATGCGCCTGGACTCCTTCGCTCCGATTTTCCGGGTGTATTCTTTTTCCTGCTTCAGGCGCCTTTCCTTCGGTGTCATTTGTTCGTCACTCATGATGACCTCGTAAAAATATCGCTAAATGATCGTATGCCGATGGCGAATTCGTTATTCATGTCTCAGCTCGATGAACCGGCGCAGGAGATCCACTTCCAGCCTCGCCGCGGCGGTCCGGGCCTTCTTCTCGCGTTCGTCGATTTCCCTGAACTGGGCAATGACAACTTCCTTCAAATGACCCAGTTCGGGGCTTCGATAGGCGTTGCGCGTCGAGACCAGAACATCGGACCCTTTCTTGACCAGCGTGCCGATATCAATGGCCAGATAGGCGTCTTCGCCTCCGGCCGTGCTGTAAGAGAAAACGCTGGGAACGAGGGCCGCCGTAAAATCGATATGCTGGGGCAGCAGACAGAACAGGCCGTTTTCCGCTTCAGCGACGATCTTGGTCACCTCTTCGCTCAGAAAGATCTCGGCGGGAAGCAGTATCTTCAGCTTCATTTTATGTCCTCTGCGCTTCGTCGACCGTGCCGATCATATAGAGTGAACTTTCGGGATAATCGGCGAACTCGTCGTTCAGTATCCGTTCACAGCCATCCAGCGCGTCCTGGAGGGCCACCATCTTGCCTGCTTTGCCGATGAACTGCTCCGTCACGTGGAACGGCTGCGTGAAAAAGCGTTCCAGACGGCGGGCCCGATAAACGGTCCGTTGATCCTCCCGGGAAAGCTCGTTGATACCCAACATGGCGATGATGTCTTTGAGTTCTTCGTACAAGCTCAGATTCTTTCGAATATCCTGCGCGATCCGGTAATGGCGCTCCCCGGCGATGTTCGGCATGAGCATCTTGGAGCCCGATTGCAGCAAATCGATGGCCGGATAAAAACCCTCGCTGGCCCGCTTCCGGGACAGAACAATGGACGCCGTCAGGTGGCTGAACGTGTGGGACGCCGAGGGGTCAGTAAAATCGTCGGCGGGCACGTAGACGGCCTGAATCGACGTGATGGCCCCCGTGGTGGTGTTGCAGATGCGCTCCTCCAGCGCCGCCAGATCGGAGGCGAGCGTAGGCTGATAACCGAGGCGCGAGGGAAGCAGTCCCATGAGCCCCGAAACCTCCTGTCCAGCCTGGATGAAGCGGAAGATGTTGTCAATCAGGAGCAGGACGTCCTGACGTTCGTCGTCGCGGAAGTATTCGGCCATGGTGAGGCCGGTGTGACCGACGCGGAAGCGCGCCCCGGGCGGTTCGTTCATCTGTCCGAAGACCATGACTGTATTGGGCAGGACACCCGCCTCCTTCATCTCACGATAGAGTTCCTCGCCCTCGCGGCACCGCTCGCCGACGCCGCAGAAGATGCTGATGCCGTGGTGGTGCCCCACCATGTTGTGGATCATCTCCGTGAGGAGTACCGTCTTGCCGACTCCGGCGCCTCCGAAAAGTCCGGCCTTTCCGCCGCGCTCCAGGGGACAGAGGACATCCACGGACTTGATGCCCGTATGGAAGATCTCGGAAACGGTCGACTGCTGGGTGATGGGAACCCGCACCCCCTGGATGGGCCTGGTTTCACATCCCTTCAACTCTTCGAGATTGTCGATTGTTTCTCCGAAGACGTTAAAAACCCGCCCCAGAAGCTCTTTGCCCACCGGAATCATAAACGGTCCGCCGGTATCGGTTATGGTCGACCCCCGGGCCAGTCCCTGGGTCGGTATCAGGGAGATCCCCCTGACCGTTTCAGCGTTGAGCTGGACCATGACCTCGATACGTGTCCGGCCGTCGTCTCCGGCAAGAAGGACGTTTCCAATGTCCGGCAGTCGGCCCGGCTGAAAGCGGGCGTCAATGACGCTCCCGCGCACGCTTATCACCGTTCCCTGATTTTGCTGATTTTCCACGCTCATCTCCTCTTAATCGCCAGTTTTATGTTGCCCGATTCATATTTTTCGCCTTTTCCAGTTTTTCCATCCATCGGGTCACGACAAAGCCCGTCAAATCAAAGACGACGGTGCACATGATATCCTTCAGGTATTTGGCGGCTCAAACCATTCCAGCTTCATCAATTCCCGATATTTCCGCGTGATGACATACATGGCGTAATCAAACATCAGGATCGTCCGGCTCAGGCTCTCCACGGCCTGCCGGTGTTCGACCGACGTGATGAAGATG
>JAUSOK010000134.1 GCA_030656035.1 Syntrophales bacterium | reverse complement strand
CTGCTCTTGCAGTTTCCGGACAAATGTCTCCTGCCCTTCACCCGCTTCGATGGCCTCGAAGGTTATTCCGTCTATGCCTGACGCACCCTTGTTCGACCGGACCAGTCGATATGCGTGGTTCAGTATGTCCGTTCGACAGAGCTTGTCGTACAAGGCATAGAATCGATATCCCGGCTCCTGCTTGGCCTTGGTGTAGAGCTTCCTCTGAAGCGTCCTGATCTTTTCCGGGGTTGTTAGCGCCATGGCAATCCCCTGATCCTCCACTCTTTGGTTGCATGAACAAAGCAGGGTCCCTTCCCTCGGGCCGGGTTATGTTGTCCCTGGCCCTGATAACGGTACTATGAACCCCTCCGACTTCCACCACGGCCCGAAGTGACTTCAGCTCTCGCCTTATACGCTCCGGTTGGCGGCTCTTTCTCCGCCACCGTAGTGGATCTCCCGCACTGCACTGCATATCTTCCGCTGCATGCCACCCCTGCTACCCCGGGAGATCCGATGAAACGCTTCCGTTATCCTATTCCATCGACTGCGGCCTTCCCCCTCAGATCACGGGGTCGGCATCTCCATCCAATTGACGAGGCTACGCATAGGTTCGCTTGCGCTGCGGCCTGCAGCTTTGCCCCAGAGATACTTACAACCCCCGGTTACCCGGACGCTGCTTCCCGGCGCTAGAAAGGTGTACGGACAACTCCTTTCTCGGGACTTCAACCCGATAGATAAACAGCCGTTACGGCACGCGATCTGATTTTGACCTTTCGAGTTACGAGTTACAAAGTGCCCGGCGTTCTTTGCCAGGGTACGATTCACGATTTACGGCTCTGTTGACCCTTGTGTTTTTTTTTTCCTTTGATATTGTTATTTTATTAGATGTCGATACAGTTGATCCTTCGGGAGGTTAAGATATGGAAGATGCCAAACTGCGTCATTTGAAGTTGATCGCGAGGACCATCAGGCAGGACATCATCACCATGATCAGGGAGGCTGGTTCAGGCCATCCAGGCGGTTCTCTTTCAGTCGCCGATATTGTGGCGGCTCTTTTTTTTGACGTTTTGAGGCACGACCCGGCCAACCCCTGCTGGAATGGACGGGACCGTTTCATCCTTTCCAAGGGACATGCCTGCCCTGCGGTTTACTCAGCCCTGGCCGAAAGTGGCTACTTCCCCAGAAACGAACTTTCCACCCTCCGAAAATTTGGATCCCGACTCCAGGGGCACCCCGACATGTGCAAACTGCCTGGTCTCGAGGCCTCGACAGGCAGTCTCGGCCAGGGCCTTTCAATCGCCTCAGGAATAGCGTTGGCGATGAAGATGGACAAAATGCCGAACCGGGTCTACTGCCTTATGGGCGACGGGGAGCTTGACGAAGGCCAGATCTGGGAGGCGGCGATGACCGCCTCACACTGGGGCCTCGACAACCTTTGCGGTATCGTCGACCGGAATGGCCTCCAGATCGACGGTCCGACCGATGACGTCAAGACGCTTGAGCCCCTTTCCGACAAGTGGCGTGCATTCGGCTGGAACGTTCTCGATATCGACGGGCACAACATCCGGGACATTTCCGGCGCCATGAACCGTTTCCGCCATACCCATTTCAAACCGACCGTCATCATCGCGCACACCATCAAGGGCAAAGGAGTTTCTTTCATGGAAAACCAGGCCGGTTGGCACGGGAAAGCCCCGACCACCGAGCAGGCCGAAGCGGCTTTACTGGAACTTTCACGGGAGGTCATTTAAATGAAGGATCTTTTTCTTAACCCCGATGTCCTTTTCAATCCCGAAAGGATTCCGACCCGTTTCGGCTATGGGGACGGTCTGGTGGCACTCGGGAAGAGCAACCCCGCAGTAGTTGTTCTGGGGGCCGACTTGAGTTCCTCCCTCTGCGTGGACCGTTTTCGTGAGGCCTTCCCCGACCGGTTCATCCAGACCGGCATAGCGGAACAGGACATGATGGCACTCGCGGCGGGACTATCCCTGGCCGGCAAGATCCCCTATGTCACCACATACGGCGTTTTTTGCACAGGCAGAGCCTGGGATCAGCTTCGGACCACTGTCGCCTACGCAAAGCTCAACGTCAAGGTAGGTTCAGGACATGGCGGCGTCTCAGTCGGCGCTGACGGGGCAACACACCAGGCACTTGAGGACATCTCCATCACCCGTACGATCCCGAATGTCACTGTCATCGTTCCCTGCGATTATCAGGAAACATTAAAAGCTACGATAGCATCCGCCTCGATCCAGGGCCCCGTAGTGATACGCTTCGGAAGAGAGAAGGTCCCCGTAGTGACCGCTGAACAAACACCCTTCTCGCCCGGGAAAGCGGAAGTCTTCCGCGAAGGAACCGATGTCTCGATAGTTGCCTGCGGACAGATGGTCTATGAAGCGCTGGCAGCGGCAGAAGAACTTGCCGGAGAGGGGGTATCGGCGAGAGTAATCAATTGCCATACAGTAAAACCGCTCGATATGGAAACCATATTGACTGCCGCCCGAGAAACGGGAGCGATGGTAACCGCGGAGGAACACCAGGTGATGGGCGGTTTCGGAAGCGCGGTCGCCGAAGTGGTCTGCCAGAACTGCCCGGTCCCAATGAAAATGATCGGGGTTCAGGACACTTTTGGCCAATCGGGAGACCCCGAAGAGCTGATGCGGGAGTACGGCCTGACAAGCGATTTCATCGTCAAGGCCGCCAGGCATGTTATTGCAATGAAGAGAGGATGATGCGTAATGTCCATCCGCTTTGCTGAGAGAAACAAACGACTTGGGACCGAAACAGCTTTCGCGGTAGGAGCTGAGGCTGCACAATTTTCCTTAACCGGTGCCAGGGTTTATCCGTTTCATCTGGGAGATCTCAACATTCCTACGCCGGAACACATCGTTGAGGCAGCGATCAGGGCGATCCGCGAGGGAAAAACAGGTTACTGCCCAACCCCGGGCATCCTCCCTCTCAGGGAGGCGCTTGCCGAGGATATTTCAAGGTCAAGAGACCTCAATCTTGATGCCGGAAACGTAAGCATACAGACAGGCGGAAAACCGGTAATAGGAAAGTTCATAATGACTCTGATGAATCCCGGCGACGAGGTTCTGTATCCAAACCCCGGATACCCGATATATGAATCCATGATCAACTTCCACGAAGGCGTCGGCAAGCCATACGGATTCAGGGAGACCGAAAAGGGATTCGCACTTGACCTCGATGCGATAGAGCGCCAGATTTCGCCCAAAACAAAGCTTCTCATCTACAACAACTATCACAACCCCACCAGTGCTGAATCAGACGAGGAGGAGATGAAGCGCCTCGCCGATATCTGCCTGAAACACAACCTTTACGTCCTCAGCGACGAGGCCTACTTCGACATGCTTTACGACAGCAAGGGCATGAGCATTAGCAGATTCCCCGGCCTTTTCGAGAGAACCGTTATTCTTTTCACATTCTCGAAGAAATTCGCCATGACGGGGTGGAGGCTGGGTGCAGCCATTGGCCCCAAGGAAATTATCGATGCAATTTCCCTGTTCAATGTCAACGATGAATCATGCACTAACCACTTCGTACAGTGGGCAGGTCTAGCTGCGATAAAAGGCCCGATGGAGCCATACAGGGAAATGCTTAAAACCCTGAAAGAACGCCGTGACACATCCGTTGAAATTCTGAACCAGATGAAGGGTATCAGCGTGGGTAAGCCCAACAGCACCTTCTACCTCTTCGCCAACATCACAGCAGCGATGAAAGATCTGGGAATGCAGGACGTGGAAGATTTCCGCAAGCAGGTCCTTTACAAAACGGGGGTATCCTTTACGACCCGGAATCACTTCGGAACTCCACTACCCGGCGAAAAACAGAAATACATCAGATTGGCGTACTCCGGAATAAACACCTCCGACATCCGGGAAGGGCTTGGAAAGATGAAGGAGTTGCTGGGATAACCCGTGACTCGTGACGCGTAACTCGTGACGCGGGAAAGCCCATACAAGGCGAAAAGCGTAAACAGTGAACGGCAGTTGCGTGACTCGTACCCTGGCAAAGAACGCCGGGCACTTTGTAACGCGTAACTCGAAAGGTCAAAATCAGATCCCTCACCCTGAAGGATTCGGGATGACAGCAAAAGCAAAGGCGTGAACGGTGAACGGCAAGTTCAAAAACCAGTCCAAAACCTGAAACCAACCTATGGCAACAACAAAAAAGGGCCGGAAGCAAAATAGCTTCCGGCCCTGATATTTTTTATGATCAGGTGGTTCGTGTCTGGTCTGGTTCTGGTCTGGTTCTGGTCTGGTTTTGTCCTTGAACTTTCGAGCCACGAGTCACGAGTCACGCGTTACGATTTACGATTCACGAGTCACGAGTTTCGAGTTTCGAGTCACGGTTTTAAAATAAAAAAGAAAAGTTTCCGGCAGCGTCCTACTCTCCCACGGTTTAGACCGCAGTACCATCGGCGCTGGAGGGCTTAACTTCCGGGTTCGGCATGGGACCGGGTGTGTCACCTCCGCCATGGCCACCGAAAACT